>JBBSNE010000154.1:0-6573 GCA_038232815.1 Euzebyales bacterium
CATGCGTGAGATACTGAACGAGTTGACCGCATGGCATCGTGCGGGGGTTCCTGCGGCGTTGGCAACTGTGGTCGAGACCCGTATCAGTGCGCCCCGCGACCCCGGGGCGGCAATGGCCGTCAACGGCGACGGCACCGTGGTCGGCAGCGTCTCCGGAGGATGCGTTGAGGGAGCGGTGGTCGAGCAGGCGCGCGAGATCCTGGCGGGTGGCCCTGCTCGACGGGTCACCTACGGGGTCAGCGATGACGAGGCAATCGCGGTCGGACTGACCTGCGGTGGTGAGATCTCGTTGTTCATCGAACCGTTCGACGTGCCCCGATTCGATCTGGTCGCCGCCCATATCGCTGAGGGTGTGCCGGTGGCCGTAGCCACCGTGGTGGACGGTCCGGGTCAGGTCGGGGCGAAGATGGTGGTCACCGGGGAGGAGACGTTTGGTGACATCGGAAGCGAGGGGCTGGCTGTGGCGGTGGCCTCTGACACCCGTGGGTTGCTTGCGCAGGGCCGGACGGCGCACCGGGGGTACGGCGCCGATGGCGAACGGCGTGTGGATGACGTGTCCGTGTTCATTCAGACCTTCCAGCCACCGCCACGCATGTATGTGTTCGGTGCCATCGATTTCGCCGCGGCCATGGCGCGGATGGGCAAATTTCTCGGCTATCACGTGACGGTGTGCGACGCGCGTCGTGTCTTTGCGACGAAAGCCCGTTTTCCCGATGCCGACGAGGTCGTCGTCCAGTGGCCCCACCGGTTCTTGCCAACCGCCCCGGTTGACCCGCGCACGGCGCTGTGTGTCCTGACTCACGACCCCAAGTTCGACGTTCCCCTGTTGGAAGTCGCCCTGCAGACCGACGCCGGTTATATCGGAGCGATGGGCTCTCGTCGAACCCACGAGGATCGTCTGCAGCGTCTGCGGGATCTGGGGCTCAGCACCGCCCAACTGGACCGACTGCATTCCCCCGTCGGACTGGATCTGGGGGCCCGGACCCCGGAAGAGACCGCGGTCTCGATCGCTGCGGAGATCGTCCAGAAGCGCTGGGGTGGCAGCGGACAGTCACTGAGTCACACAACGGGCAGGATTCACGACGACCATGCACAGACCGTGACCGCTTCGGCGTGACACGATCCCGGTGACGAGCAAGCCCTGGTCTGAAGGGCCCCGGTCTGACGAGCCCCCGTCGTACGAAGCCCCCGTAGCAGGGCCCCCCGAGCGAAAGCCTTGGGCTGCCGGCCTCTCATCTACAGCGGGGCACGCCGTTCCGGCGACGGTCGCTGGCGTGGTGTTGGCAGCGGGTCGGGGCCATCGGATGGGGCGAAGCAAGGCGCTGGTCGAAATCGACCACGTCACCCTGCTGACGCGATCGGTGGAGGCGCTGACCAGCGGCGGTTGTGATCCCATCGGGGTCGTCACCGGCGCGGAGGCATCCAAGGTCACCGAAGTCGTGCCCCGCCAGGCTCAACGGCTACACAACCCGCAGTGGTCGTCAGGCATGGCCTCCTCGGTCGCCGCCGCCCTTTTGTGGGCGGGGTCCGGGTCTGCCGGGGCGCTGCTGATCCTTCCGGTCGACATGCCTGGGATCGGCGCGGAGGCCGTTCGCCGCCTGATCCATCACTGGCGACAGGGGGGTGCCCGTCGCGACGCCGTCCTGGTGGCCACCTACCAGGGCCAGGAACGCAACCCGGTGCTGATCGCCCGGGACCACTGGTCTGACATCACCAAGTCGCTCACCGGGGATGCAGGTGCACGGCAGTGGTTGACAGCACATCCCGAGCTGATCACATCCGTGGCGTGTGAGGACATCGCAGACCCGACCGACCTCGACACCCCACAGGATCTGGCACGCTGGATACACGATCAGTCGTCGACGACCCGCCAGAACCAATGATGACCAGGGAGAGACACAGATGGAACTCGAGCACACGTTCACAGTCCCGGTGCCGCCGGAGCAGGCCTTCGCGGTCCTACAAGACATCGAACGGATCGGACCCTGCATGCCGGGTGCCAGCATTGATTCGGTCGATGGCACCTCATTCACCGGCACGGTCAGGGTCAAGATCGGTCCGATCAAGGTCACCTACCAGGGCGAAGCGGAATATGCGTCGGTCGACGAACAGGCGATGACGGCGACCATCAACGCAAAGGGAAAGGAGTCGCGGGGATCGGGGACGGCCAACGCCACGGTGACCGCCGATCTGAAAGCGGCGCCTGAGGGCGCCGAGGTCCACGTCATCACAGACCTTGCAATCACCGGCCGGCCGGCCCAGTTCGGCCGGGGAGTGATGGAGGAGGTGGGACAAAAACTCATCGATCAGTTCGCCGAATGTCTGGCCGACACGATGGGTGAGGACAACAAATCAGAAGCGGCGGCACCCCCCGCGGCCGGCGTCGCGGATTCACCCGCCGCGTCCTCCGACACAACCGAATCGACGGCCACCCCGGCGGACACGACGCCCTCAAGCCCGCCGCCCGCCCCAGCGCCGGGTACCGACGAATCCGATACGCCCGCGGGGGACGGGGTCGCCCCCGATGTCGCTGCGCCCGCCGCAAGCACCACACCCACGTCGGTACCACAGCGATCCGTGCGCGCGCCCCAAGAGGAACCTCAGGCCATCGACCTGTTGGGTGTCGCCGGTGCGCCGGTCGCCAAGCGGGCCGCCCCCGTGGTCGGCGTGGTCGCGTTGTTGTTGCTGTGGTGGTGGCGCCGCCGCAATTGAGTGCAGGGCAACGTCAGACGTCGCTGGAGGGGCCGGTGAACCGGGCAGCCAGTGCTGCGGATGAGATGGTGCCCACCACGACAGCGATCACCTGTTGCCCCCCTGATGCCCGATCGCCCAGCACGACCTGCAGCAAGAACAACACCATGATCACCATGACGGGCGCGGACAGGGCGGCAAGCTTGCCGGCCGCTACGGCGTCTGGTTCACCGGTCATGGCAAAGGCCAGTCGGATGCCCACCAGAGCTGCCGTCGGAACCAACAGGCCGATGATCACCAGACCGAGCGCCAGTCCCCGGCCCCGGACGGGTGAAAACGCAAGCGCCAGTGCCAGAACCCCCCCAGCGGTGGCCGCGCCCGTTGCCGCCAGGGCCACACGCCGCCCCATGGTGAAACGTGCCTACCGTCCTGAGAACTGGCCCTGGCGACGCTCGACAAACGACCGCAGACCTTCGGCAGCGTCCTCGGAATTCATGATTGCCGGCAGGTCGGCCATCATGTCCTCGACGGCAGCTGCGGTCCCGACGTCGCGAGCCAGGCGGGATTGACGCAATGTGGCTTGCACCCCCAGCGGTGCCTGGGCGGCGATGTGGTCGGCGATCGCGGTGGCACGCTCATGCTGGTGCCCAGGCTTGACAACCTCTTGGACCAGTCCGATCCGCAAGGCTTCGGCGGCGCCGAACTCCTCTCCCGTCAGTAGAAATCTCATGGCGTTGCCCCACCCCAGTTGCGTGGCCGCACGAATCGTGGCGCCGCCGAACGGAACGATTCCGCGGGCAACCTCAAGTTGGGCGAAGCGGACATTGTCAGCGGCCACCACGATGTCGGCGGCCAGGGCCAGTTCGATGCTCAACGTGAACGCGACACCCTGTACGGCCATGACCACAGGCTTGGTGCAGGGCGGACCCCACAATCCGAACGGGTCGGTCAGCCCTTCGGGGACAAATGGTTCCCCTGCGGCGATCGCCGGACCCACGTCGGCCAGGTCAAGCCCAGCCGAGAAGTGGTCGCCTTCGGCGTACAACACGCCAACCCGCAGGTCGGGTGAGGTCGACAGTTGGTCATAGGCCTGGGCCAGCGCGGTATTCATCCCTCGATCGAAGGCATTGCGTTTCTCAGGTCGCGCGACTCCGATGTGCAACACGTGATCGTCGATCCTGACGGTGATGTTGTCTGCTGGCACGGGGAATGCTCCAAGGAGGGATGGCGGCCTGGACGGTTCTATCGGCTGACGACGGACTCTAGTCTTTGCGCACAGACGACGTACTACACTTCACGCCGCCCCCGGGAAGGTCCAACGCAACTTTCATCGCGGGCGGTGGTCGAACCAGAAAGGTCCGGAGCAGACCGATGTCCGGCCAGACGTGACCCAAAGGGTGGCCCCCGATGCCCGTGCGGATGACAACCTTGTCAACAGCGCGCGGGACGGCGACGTGGCCGCGTTCGAACAGTTGGTCAGACTCCATTATGCGCAGGTCTACGGTGTGGCCCGGGGAATCCTCGGGCGCGACACCGATGCGGAGGACGCAACCCAGGACACCTTCGTCCGCGCGTGGCGAGCGCTGCCGTCGTTTCGTGGTGAGAGTGCATTCACCACCTGGCTGTATCGGATCGCCACCAACGTGAGCCTGACCATGGTGAAACGCCGCCGGGACGCCGCGACCAACAAGATCCCGGACAGGGGTACGCGTGCCACCGCACCTGACGCCCGTCTTGAGGACAGAGAACGTTTGGCTGTCGTTCAACAGATCATGGACGGGTTGCCTGGCGACGCCCGCGCAGCCTTCGTTCTTCGTGATATCCAGGGACTGACCTACGAGCACATCGCCGAAACCCTCGACATCTCGTTGTCAGCGGTCAAAAGCCGGATCTTCCGTGCGCGACGCGCACTGGCGGACGGGCTGTCGGCCTACGACCAGGTTGGCGGGGGCACATGAGCGCTCATGCAGCGGACAGCTCGGGAGAACGGCGGGATCACGATCCTGAACGCCTCGACCAACCGACCCTGAGACTGGTGGCGGACGCTGCGGACCTGTTGCGAACCGCAAGCGTCGTTCGCGACGACGCGGTCGAGGCCGTCGTGCGCCGCGTCAGGGCCGAGACGGTCATTGCCACAGTGCTGTCGACCATCGGCGGTTCGCTGGCTCGAGTTGGCCGGGCAGCACCGGAACTGTTTGGACTGATAGAGGAGGAACGGCGATGAACACCGTGGTTGAACTGCTGATCGGTGCGGTGATCCCGATCGTCATCGCGGGGTTGGCCGCGGTCGTCGTGGCTGCCGTCATCCGTGTCATCGGCCGGCGGTTGTTGGACGATCCGAGGGAAGCCGCGGCGCTGGCCAGAACAGCGTTCGTCGGCATCCTGGCCGTCGGTGTCCTGCTGGGCCTGGGTCGGCTGATCAGCCCCGAGGCCACAGATGAAGGATTGCGATCAGTAGTGCAGGCGATCGTTCTAGGACTCCCAGGCCTGACCATCAGCTTCATCCTGGTCATCGCGGCCTTGTTGGTCGCCGCCATCCTGAGGGTCACGGTCACCCGCGTGGTCAGCACGTTTCGACCTGCGATCGCGCGAAGTGTCGGAGCCGCCGTCTATTGGATCGTCGTCATTCTGGCCAGCCTGATCGCTGCGGAACAGGCCGGCATCGACGTCGCGGTCCTGCGTCAGATCCTGTTGCTGACACTCGCGGCGCTGCTCGGAGCCGCAGCACTGGGACTGGGATTGGGGTTGGCCCCGTTGGTTTCGTCGGTGATCGCCGGTCGGCACGTTGAATCCATGTTGCAGATCGGTCAAACGGTCCAGATCGGTGACATCGCTGGAACGGTCACCAAGATCGGGAACGTGTCGGTCACATTGGAAACCGACGACGGCCGCACGGTCGACGTGCCCAACCTGCACTTTTTGGAGGATGGAAGCGACCGGCGTTGACCGTCATTCAAACTAAAAGGATACGCCGTGACACTGACTAAGGCCCTGAATCAGGTGCTATATTTGGGGCCATGGACCTTACTCAAGACGTTGAGCCGGTCACCTCACTCAAGCGGAGGGCGTCGGAGTTGATCGCTCGAGCGACGGAGCGACACAGCCCTATTGTCATCACTCAGAACGGCAGGCCGACCGCGGTGCTCCAAGACGTCGCCTCTTATGAACGTCAGCAACGCGCGATGCATGTACTGAAGCTTGTTGCGCAAGGCGAACGCGACTATGACGCGGATCGTGTGCACGACACGAGGGCTGTGGACAGGGCTATGCGCGAGCGAATCGCGGCGCACAGCCGGCAAGAGTGACCCAGCGGCACGGGGTCGTCTGGACGGACGTCGCGCTCACCGACCTTTTCGCCCTGATCGACTATCTTGTTGAGCACTCTGGTGTGGCTGCAGCGCAGAATCTGCACGAGCGTGTCATGGGGGCGGTCGAGGCCCTCGAGACGCTTCCACTTCGGTGTCGTGTCGTCCCTGAACTGCATGCCGAAGGCATCGAAACCTATCGTGATGAATTCGTTGGGCCGTACCGAATCGTGTTCGGGGTTCACGGCGACGATGTTGTCGTCCTCGCTGTTGTCGACGGCAGACGCGACCTTGCCGAACTTCTGATTGAGCGCGCGCTCCGTCGGCCGTAAATCTTGCGAGTTATCCTGCAGGCGATGGAGGCAATGGATTCAGGCGGCCCGTGGTTGCCCGATGACTTCACCCATCCGGAGTGGGTCTCGCTGGGGTCTGACACCCATCTGCGACCGATCCGCGCCGCCGATGTGGATATCGACTATCCCGCGGTCATGGGCTCACGACAACGCCTGTGGTCACGGTATGGCGAGGCATGGGGATGGCCTCCTCAGACCCTAACCTACGAGCAGGACCGAGAGGA
>JBBSNE010000155.1:0-6560 GCA_038232815.1 Euzebyales bacterium
CGGTGACGGCGGGGGTAGAGTCCCAGGTGCACGTACCAGGGGAGTCCTTCTGTGGTTGGCCAGTGGGAAGAATTATCATTTCAGCAACTCATCGATGAGTTGCCAGATCTCGTCTGCCGCTTTGCCCCCGATGGCACCCTGCTGTACGTCAACCACGCCTATGCCCGGTTCCACGACGCCAGCCCTGAGGACATGTTGGGCCACAGCTTCCTCGATTTCGTCGACGCCTCGGTGCGACAAAACATCGCGGCCGCTCTCAACGCCATGCGCCACACCCGACCGGATGACCCGGTCCGTCACAACACACACCGCACCCTTTCGGCGACGGGGAACGCACGGTGGCACGAGTGGACGGACCGGGCGTTCTTTGATGGCAGCGGCGAACTTCTGGGCTTCATGTCGATCGGGCGTGACTGCACCGACATGCTGACGCTCGCCCGGACCGCAGAACACGACCTGGTGCATGACCATCTGACCCAGATCTTGAACCGGCGGGGGGTGTTCGCCATGCTCGGGGATCGACTGGTCCAGTTCAGCCAGCCGTTCCTGGTCGGATTCATCGATATCGATGACTTCAAACAGATCAACGATCAGTATGGTCACAGGGAAGGCGACCGCGTCCTGGTTCGTGTAGCCGCTGTCCTGGGCGCTCTCACCCCGGACGTGATCGCGGGGCGTATCGGGGGCGATGAGTTCGTGGTCGTCATCCCCTCTGCTGAGGTGGCCGCCGAGGGACCGACGCTGGCCGCGAATCTGAACCGAACGCTTGAGGCGCTGGACCTACCCGTCACCGCCTCGTGCGGGTGGGCTGTGACGCGTCCTGGCGATACCGCCGACGACGTCTTGCACGCTGCGGACCACGACATGTACCGGCGCCGGTCTTCCATCTGGCAAACGGACGCAACCGAGAAGCCCAACACCGTTCATCAGGAGGCGGCAGAATATTGACGTCACATCGTAGAAAAAAGGAGTCAACGATGATCCCCGACAGCCATCTAGATCTGGTGACCGGCAAGAGCTTCGCCCATGTCGCCACCATCGGTCCCGACGGGCAACCGCATTCCAGCCCGGTCTGGATCGCCGGCGACGCCCAGACCATCAAGTTCAGTCAGACCACCGATCGTCAGAAATATGACAACCTGCAGCGCGAGCCCCGTCTTGCCCTGTCGATGATTGACATCGACAACCCCTACCGCTACTTGGAGGTCCGCGGCCGGGTCAGCGACATCATTGACGACGACGACAATGGGTTCATCGACTCCATGGCACAGAAGTACCTGGGGGAAAAGACTTATCCCAACCACCAACCGGGTGACCACCGGGTCGTCGTCACCGTGGACGTCGAGCACACCACCCAGATGGGTTGACCCCTCGATCCGCAGGCAGGTTACAGCCGGTAAGAAAAAAGATACCGCGGCTCAACAGAAAGAGAGAGTAGCCCCCACGACATAGTCGGAAACAGGGAACGGGGTTCGAAAGGGGCGTGACAACGACAATACCTAGCGTGATCAGAACACGACTGTGGCTGGCGGTGACTGGCATATTCGTGGTGCTTGTCACCGTGGTGGTGATCATCACCGCCAGCGCCACCTCGTCGGCGGCAGAGGTGACTGCGGTTGTGGCCGGAGTCCTCATTGCCGCACTCATGGCAGCCGGCCAACGGATGACCGGGCCGGTGTGGGGCTACCTGGCGGCAGCAGTGCTGCTTGGACTCTTGGCCGCGACGACCTCCTCGGCCCTGGTCTTGGTGCCGACGGTGGTGATGGTGGCGACCGCGGCAGGCTGGGATGCACCTTCGCGACTTGCGGCAGCAGCGATCGGCTCTTCCTTGAGCGTTGCACTGTTGGGGGCCAGCGCGACCGACGGTTTTGAAAGCGCTGCCCTTCCGGCTCTCCTCTTGCCACCGGCCTTCGCGATGGGCGCACATGGGCTGCGGCAACGGTCGCACAGCCAAACGGCGCGCCTGCAACTGTCCAAGGTTCTGAGTCGCGCGAGTACGCGACTGGTGCAGCATCGGAAACCCGCTGATGTCCTGCGCGAGGTGCTGCACACGGCACACGAACTGTGGCGGTGCAGCGACCTTCCCATGACCGCCGCCGTGTTGCTGGACGAGTCGCTGTGTGAAGTGTTTCGCAGTGAGGATGATGGTCGGATAACGACGGACCGCTGTAGTGGCGCCGAACCGCCACTGACCCTGCAGGCAGCCTTCGCGGATCCGGGTGTGGTTGTGGTCACCGGCGACAAAGCCGAACAGGTGTCGGACCACATCGGGGTGGCTGGGGGGTTGGACAACGTGGTCATGGCTCCGTTGACCAAGCAGGATGAAAATCTTTGGATGTTGGTCGTGCAAACTCCTGCCGACCTGCCTGAGGAACTGCGCTACGCCGTGGACGCGCTGGCCGACATGGGCGGGATCGCCATCGCCGCCGCACAGTGTTCTGACGATCTTGAGATGTCAGACGCCCAGTTCAAGGCCTTGGTTGAAGATTCCGCCGACGTCATCATGGTGCTGGACATGGACGCGACGGTGGGGTACGTCAGCCCGTCCTTGCAGTCGGCTTGGGGGTACAAACCGGAGGAGATCGCCGGCACATCGTTGACACGCCGACTGCATCCGGAGGATGCCAAGACGCTGCCGCACTATCTTGCCCGGTCGGTCCCTCCTCAAAGCGGGTGGGCATCTGAACGCCGTGTCCGCCTGAACCCCATAGCTGATCCTGCGACAGGTACCGGCCGCCAGTCTCCTTGCGCGACCTCGTCCCCAGCTGATCCGGGACGACACCTCAGTCCGCAAAGCCGCGGTCGTGGGCCCAACGGCTGGCCTCATGCCGATTTGTCACCTGAAGCTTTTGCAGGATGTGGCGGACGTGGGTCTCAACCGTTTTGGTGCTGACGACCAGGTCGGCAGCGATTTCTTTGTAGGTGGCCCCGCGGGCCAACAGTCGCAGAACCTCACGCTGTCTGCCGGTCAGGGCATCCCAGTCCGGGTCGGTGATCTGGTCGCCCAGATCCAGATCCAACAAGTGGCCGGCCAATTCGGCGGAGAACACCGCCGATCCCTCCGCGATGGACCGCACCGCCGCAACGATCTCTGCGGAAGGAGCCGTCTTCAGCAGATACCCCGCCGCGCCCGCCCGGATGGTGGCGACGACGTCATCACGCTCGTCTGAGGCGCTGACCGCCAGGGTTGGGGGAACGTCGGGGCCCAGTTGGCGTAACACTTCGGGTCCCCCGCCACCCGGCAGGCGCACATCCAGGACGACGACGTCCGGCCGCGTGGTCTGAATGGTCTGACTGGCGCCAGCCGTGTCGGCAGCCCGTCCGATGACACGCATTCCCGCGGCGGTCAACTGCATCTCCAGGCCGTCACGTACGATCTGGTGATCGTCGACCACGACGACGGACAGGGGACGGTCAAGCGATTTCGCCATCGGCGCGCACCTCCTCTTGGCCCACGGGTACCGACAACGACCACTCGGTCCGACCGGGCGTGCAGGTCAACCTGGCAGTACCGTCGACGCGGTCCAGGCGGCGACGTATGGACCCTCGGACCCCCATGTGGTCGTCCGGCACCACGTCGGGGTCAAAGCCGTCACCCCGGTCGGCGATGAATACTTGTGCGGCGTCGCGGTCGATCTCGGCGAACACCGTCACCGGTGGCCTGCCGTGACGCGTTGCGTTGCGTACCGCTTCGGCGGTCGCGTCGACCAGGGCAACGGTCCGCTCGCCCACAGCCGCGTCCCCGGCGCAGCTGAAGCGGACGTCGACACCGGCCGCGGCCTCAGCGACAGCCGCTTCGAGCGTTTCTCGTGTCGAGGTGCCGGAGGAGTTGCCACGTAAGAATCGGCGTAGGTCCGCAGAGGTCCGGGCGGCACGCCGACGAGCTTCCTCCAAGCTGTCCGCCTGGGCGATGGACACCAGGTGCTGCAACACCGTGTCGTGCAGCCGGGCGGCAGCTTCCGCGCGTTCATCGGCGACGGCCCGGGCGGTCGCGGCGACTGCCAGGTCGTCCCGCAACCGCTGACGCTCGGCCACGCCACCCTGGATCAGCTGGAAGGCGTAGTGCAGTGCGACGCCGGCGACCAGGTACATCAGGGCGGTGATCGCAGCTGCCCCAACACTCCACGCGTCGTTGATCACGGGTCGCAGGAACACCGCGGCCACCAACACACCGATGGCGATGCTGCTGGTCCGGACGCGGCCTGACGCGCCAGCGGCAACCAGCGGCAAGAATCCCGTTCCCGCGGCAATGGACCATCCGGCTGTCCCGGCCAGCGGGCCGGCGCACTCCGCAAGAACGGACACGACCAGCCAGCCAGCCGCCCATAGTCCTCGGTTGGTTCGCGCCAACGTCACCGGCGCCACCAGTGCATAGACCACGACGATGCCGACGACCCCCCATAAAATGAGGGGTCGGGGCGGGGCGTTTGGGGTCAGCCAGGCCAGCAGGGTCACCCACGCCGCCACAGCCAGGCCGAAATAGTCACAGAACCTGAGGGTGTCGTCGCGTGTTTGGGACCATGCGGTGTTGGTGGGGTTGCCAAGGGCCATGTGAAGAAGTTCCTAGTGGTCTTCCTCGAGTGCGTCTGGGTCGTCTCTGCGGACGCGACGTACCAGCACGATACAACCGACCGTCATGGCGATGCCCAAGGCCAAGACCCCGGTCGAGAACGTGAACACCGTGGGCACGACGTCGTTCAAGACCTGGAGCGTCAGGGCAAATGCCCCCACCACGCTGGTCCAGCCGATTGCGTTCGGGCTACGTATGACGACCGCGATGGCTGACGCGGCAACACCGGCAACGATCAGACCGGCGATGGCCGGATCGGGTTGAATCAGCAGCGCCGCTTCGGCGCCGGCCAGCATGACGCTTAGACCAAGCCCCTGGGTCTTCTTGGTTGCGTCGGGACGAACCAGGGCGCAGGTCACCAGACCGGCGGCGCCAACCGCGCCCACCACGACACCCAACACGACGCCGTCGTCGGATATCAATGCCGTTCCGGCGAAGGCGGCGACGGCCGCCGATAGCAGGGCGACGGCACGGTAGAGGTCGTTGTCGGTTCGACGGGCTGCGGCAGCGGTCATGGCCGTCACCGCGGAGGAGGCAGCCAAAAGACCCAAGTAGGCCCGTCCACCGGATAGTTGGTCGACGGCAACGTAGGTGGTCCAACTGGTGCAGATACCGGCACTGATCCAAAGGGTGGTTGCGAGTTGCGTGACCAAGGTGTCGTCGCCCTGATGATCAAGGTCAGCAACCGAGGCAGCGGCGAACGCCAAGATGCCGGTTGCCAGCGCCAACACGGTCACCAGCGGCCAACCCCGAAGGCTGGTCCAGTAATCAGCGGTCACCGCGGCGACACCGATGAGCGTGACGATGCCGCCACCCCAGCCCAGCGCCTCGGCACCCGATGGCAATCGAGAGCGGCGTGGCGGAGACGATTCCGGCATTGGGAAGGCCGGACCCTGCGGTGGACTTGTGGGGGCAGGCGGCGGGACGGTCGGGGGTTTGGGAGTCGTAGCGTTCATGTCGATCATGATCCCAAGCGGACGGTCTTGGGTCATCAGGGTCCTCCCCCATCCACACCCTGAACCCGCGACGGTCCCCTCAGGGTGCGTTGCGCGCGGTCCTGTGTCGGGAAGGGTGCGGTGCATGCGAATCGTCATCACCGGTGCGTCCGGCAACGTCGGCACCTCCCTGACCACCCTCCTACAGAACGACAATCGGGTCGATGAGATCGTCGGTATCGCGCGACGGAAACCGTCGTGGACGTTACCCAAGGTCCGTTTCGTGCAGCGCGAGATCGGGACCGATGATCTTGGCCCGGACCTGGCTGGCGCCGATGCGCTGATTCACCTTGCATGGATCATTCAGCCCGCCCGCGATCTGGCGGCCATGCACCAGGTCAATGTCGTGGGTAGCCGACGTCTGTGGGACGCCGCCGCGAAGGCAGGAGTCCCTACGATCATCCACGCCTCTTCAGTTGGGGCGTATTCCCCCCGCCGCGGTACGGATCCGGTGTCTGAGGACTACCCCACCGACGGGATTGTCACCAGCGCCTACTCACGGCAAAAGGCGTACGTGGAACGACAGTTGGACGCCTTCGAGTTGGCCCATCCCGATACACGCGTCGTACGACTGCGTCCCGGGCTGATCTTCAAAGGAGGGGCGGCGACGGAGATCCACGACTACTTCTTGGGTCCGCTGGTTCCCCGGGCGCTGCTACGGCGGGACTGGCTGCCCGCCCTGCCGGACGACGGTCGAATCCGCTTCCAGGCAGTCCACAGCGACGACATCGCCCGGGCCTATCAGGCGGTGTTGCACAGCGACATTCGCGGCGCCGTCAACGTCGCCGACGAAGCGGTCATCGACATGCCAAGGCTTGCAGAACTGTTGGAAACACGCACGGTCCGTATCCCCGCCGCCGCCATCCGCGCCGCGGCTGCCACCACCTTTGCGGCCCGTCTGCAACCGACACCTGCTGGCTGGGTCGACTTGGCCCAGCAGGCCCCGGCGATGGACATCAGCCGGGCTCACGACCGACTGGACTGGCGGCCCCAAC
>JBBSNE010000156.1:0-6546 GCA_038232815.1 Euzebyales bacterium
CAACTTCTCTTTTGTGGTCAGCGAGTAGTCCGGCATGCTCCACCGCGTGCTGTGCGCGCCACGCCACACCCGGTTCACCCTGGGTGTCCAGCGCGGTGATCAGCAGGCCCCCCAGCAGGCCCAGGTTTTTCAAGAAGTGCAGCAACTGCGTCTTGCGGCTGGCTTGGTCATCAAGCTCCCAAAACGCGTGTGCTGCCGCGGTCGTGGGCACCAGGCTGCCGGCCAGGGCCAACGACGACGGACGGGCGAAGGTGTTGGTGGCCAGGCCAAGCCCCGCGACGATCTGCAGGGCAGCGTTGGCCTTCACCACCGTTTCGGCGTCGTGTGGGATCTGTTCGATCCGGTCGGCCAGTTCGTCGACGACATCCTCGGCGGCGGCCACCTGCGGGGCAGGATTGCGAAGGGTGTCGATGCCCCCATAGATGAAGACAGAGGCGAGCATTCCACGTGCGGCGGTTCGCAGTAACGACATGTGCGACTTCCTATCCAGGTCGGTCGGGGCTCAATCTAGTGTCAGGCTACGCGGCCCCCGGATGCAACTCTTGTGCCATGGCCGATTTGGATTTGACCGATCCCGCATCCTTTGACTTCTTCCATGTCGAGAATGTCCGATTCGGCGACACCGACATGGTCGGACACGTCAACAACGTCAGCCACGTCGCGCTGGTCGAGAGCGGCCGGATCGCCTTTCCTTCGAGCTTGCGGAGGGTGCCGGGGTGTCACCGGGGCGGATCACCTTCGTCCGCCTTGACATAGACTTCCGTGCTGACCTGTACTACCCAGGTCAGGTGCGCGTCTGTGCCCGTGTGATCGCGATTGGTACCACCTCGTTCACTCTGGGCATCGGGGTGTTCTTCGGCCAGACCTGTGTCACGACCTCTCGCAATGTGATGGTGCACTTGGACGAGGAGGGTCGCCCGTCGCCCCTGCCTGACGCCTTTCGCCGGGCTTTGGCCGATTCCATGGGCTGAACGGGCGATGCGATCCGTGCAACCTGGCTATCGTGCGCGACCATGAAACTTGGGATTCTGTCACGTTCGGCAACGGCCTATTCGACCAAACGGTTGGAGGTCGCGGCCCTGGAACGGGGCCATGAGGCAAAGGTGTTGAACACGCTGCGGTTCGCCATCGATCTGACCGGTGACGACCCGGACCTGCAATATCGCGGACGGCAACTCAGTGACTACGACGCGATCTTGCCCCGCATCGGCGCCTCGATCACCTTCTTCGGTCTGGCCGTGGTCCGCCAGTTCGAGCAGATGGACGTCTACACCCCCAACACTGCGGCCGGGATCGCCAACTCACGGGACAAGTTGCGGTCAGTGCAGATCTTGTCCCGCCACGACATCGGGATCCCTCGCACGGCCTTTGTCCGTGACCGCAAGGACGTACCGGCTGCGATAAGACGGGTCGGCGGCGCCCCGGTGGTCATCAAACTCCTGGAGGGGACCCAGGGGATCGGAGTGATCCTGGCCCCTGACGACAAGGTGGCCGAGGCAGTCGTCGAGACACTGCAGTCGACACGACAAAACGTGCTGATCCAACAGTTCATCACCGAGTCCAGAGGCAGAGATGTCCGTGCGTTGGTCGTGGGGGATCGGGTGGTCGCTGCCATGCGACGCGTCGCGAAGGGCGATGAGTTTCGCTCCAACGTCCACCGCGGTGGTCGCACCGAGGTCGTGGAATTGGAGGACGACTACAGGCGCGTGGCGGTCCAGGCCGCGCAGATCATGGGACTGAAGGTTGCCGGCGTGGACATGTTGGAGTCTGATCGGGGACCGTTGGTGATGGAGGTGAATTCCTCCCCGGGATTGGAGGGGATCGAGCGTGCCACCGGACTTGACGTGGCCGGCGCGATCATCGACTTCATGGCAGGCCAGGTCGCCTTCCCCGAATTGGACATCCGCCAGCGCCTGACCGTGTCGACCGGGTATGACGTCAGTGAACTGCACATCCGGCAGGGGTCACACCTTGTGGGGCAGACCATGAACGATGGGCTCAAGGGACGTGACATCAAAGTCTTGACTCTGAATCGCGGAACCAGGGTCATCCCCAACCCCAAGGGCGACAGTCACATGGAGGCAGATGATCGCCTGCTGTGTTTCGGAAAGCTGGAATCGATGCGTGACCTTGTGCCGGCCAGACGCCGTCGCCGCCAACGGCCCCAGGTCCAACCCCTGCCCGCGGAGCCACTGCCGGGGCAGCCGTTGCCGGCGGCGGTTTCGGGCGACCGACGCTGACATGGATGACTACACTCCTCGATAACCAGCGTCACCCGAGCCAACCACGACGCCAAGGGGAGTCCGACAGATCATGGCCCTACGAGTGAACACACTTGCCGACCTGCTGCACAACCGGGCGGTCGCTGATCCCGATGATGTCGGTATCCGCACCAAGGTGGACGGGACGTGGACCGACCGGACCTGGAAAGAGGTCGCCGACCGCGCCGACGGGATCGCTGCGGGGATCCTCAGTGCCACCCAGCTTGCAGACAACGACGTGGTCGGCATCTTGGGCCAGACGTCCGAAGCCTGGATCACCTGCGATTTCGCTGCCCTGTCGGTCGGCTTGCAGACCGTGCCGATCTATGCGTCGTTGCACGCCAACGAGATCGGCTACGCCCACGTCGACACCGGGGTCAAACTGGTCATCGTTGATGACGCGGACCAACTGGAGAAGGTCCGCACGATGCGGAAGGGCTTCAACTTCCTTGACACCGACTACGACGCACAGCAGGTCAAGCTGCAACACATCGTGGTGATCGACCCGCAGGGTGCCAGTGAGGGGGACGACTGGGAATCCCTGGCTGACCTCGAGGCTCGTGGCAAGGCGGAACTGGACGGGATGGGAGAGGAACTGCAACGCCGGCGCGCCGCCGCCGCGCCAGAACAGACCGCGACCTACACCTACACGTCGGGAACGACCGGCGCGCCGAAAGCCGTCATCCAGACACATCGCAACCACTTGGCGATGGTCGAGTCGGTTGACGAAGCCGGGGTCCTCAGCGACAAGATGAAAGACGGCGGGTTGTTCTTGTTCCTGCCGCTTGCACACAGCTTTGGCCGCCTGATCCAGTTCAGCGGACCGGCCCACAACCTGCCACTGGTGATCAGTGGGGTGGCGAACCTGGCAGAGGATGCGCGCGAGACGCGGCCGGGGTTCTTCCCAGCCGCCCCGCGGGTGTATGAGAAGATGAAGTCAAAGATCGAGACCACTGTGTCCGGGGCACCTGAGGTCCGCCAGAAGCTGTTCGCCTACGCCCTTGACGTCGGGAAGAAGACCATCCCATATCGCGCCAAGGGCAAGTCACTGCCGTTGCTGTTGAACTTGCAGTACCAAGCGGTGGACCGGGTGGTGTTGTCCAAGCTGCGGGCACTGTTGGGGCTGGACCGCGCCGAGGCCCTGCTGTCCGGCTCCGCCCCGTTGGACGCCGAGGTCCACAGCTTCTTCCAGGGGATCGGGCTTGAGCTGTATGAGGCCTACGGGTTGACCGAGACCTGCCCTGGTCTGACCTCCAACCGCCCGGGACGGACCAAGATCGGTACGGTCGGCCCGCCGCTGCCGGGTGTGCAACTGAAGATCGCCGAGGACCGGGAAATCCTGGCCAAGGGCGACAACATCACCCAGGGCTATTTGAACCGGCCCGAGGCGACCGCAGAAGCGATCGATGATGACGGCTGGTTTCGCACCGGCGATGAGGGCCGGATCGATGAGGAGGGGTTCCTTCACATCACGGGTCGAAAAAAAGAGCTGATCAAGACCTCTGGAGGTAAGTACGTGGCGCCGTCCAAGATCGAGGGGTCCCTCAAGCTGTTGCCGATCATCCAAGAAGCCGTGCTGATCGGCGACACGCGCAACTACTGCACCGCGCTGATCTCAGTCGATCCCGACGACCTGTCGGACTGGGCCCAGCAGAAGGGCACCGCCGCCGACCAGGACTCTCCCGAGGTCAAGGCCGCCATCGACGAACACGTCAAGAAGGTCAACCAGGACCTGGCCAGCTTCGAGACCATCAAATATTGGACCCTGGTGGACCCGTTGACCGTCGACAACGGCCTGTTGACCCCGTCGTTGAAGGTCAAGCGCAACATCGTCACCGAGCGGTACGCCGACGACATCGAGGAGATGTACGCCGACTGACGGCGAGTGCAGCCCCCGTTAGTTCTGGTCCGGTGCGGGTGGCGGGGGTGGAGGGATCAGTTCTGGGGCGACCGGTGGGGATTCCCGCAGGATGGCCTGGGCCTGACGGTACAACCGGGCGCGTTCCTCTTTGATCGCCCGCTTCAGGTCAGCATCGCCCCAGCCCGCACGTCCGCTCACCGACTTCAGAAGTTGCAACTCCTCTTTCGATATTGCGCCGTCGATCAGGGCGGCCCAGATCAGTTGTTGCATCAACGCCCGCGACTCCTGTGGATCCTCAGGCACCACCACCGTGTGGTTGCTGGCCTCACCGGTGGCCAAGATCTGATCGATCCGATCAGCCGAGACGCCGCGACTGGCGGCCATGTGCGTCAGGTATTCACGTTCCCGGTCGTGCAGCACACCGTCGGCGGCGGCCATCTGGGTCAGGGCGACCAACAACTCAGGGGCGTTGGACAGTCGGTTGGAGGCGAGCCGGGTGTTGGGGGTCGACGCCTGGCGTTCCTCGGCGGCGCGTTGGCTCAGCCGTGTGCGGATGGCGTCATAGGCGATCACGTCGGTCAGGATCCATGACGTCGACCAGTCATTCACCGGCGATCCGCAGTACGAGCAGTTGGTGGCCTTGCCGATGTCAAGGGGCGCACCACAGTTGTAGCAACTGAACGACGTGAAGGTGTCTGCGGTGTTTGAGGTGGCCCCCGCCTTGCGTTGCAACACCAGCACATCGGAGTAGATCCGTTGCAGATCCAGTTTGTGGGGGTTGTTACGGTCGCCCGTTGCCTTGGTTGCCGACCATCGCACCAGGACCTGGACGGTGTCGTACTCGTCGCCTTGCGCTGCAACCTGGGCGCCGACGACCTCGACGGATCCCACCGCCGGGGTGAACCAATAGTTGCCCTGCCCAGGGTCCCAGCGAGTTGGCAGCGATTCGGCACCCACCGGAAGGACAGGTGAGGCTTGGCTCAGGTCATCGAAGTAGATCGCCATCATCGCGCGCCAAAAGACCACCGAGGCCCGGTCCTCCAGGTGCTGGGGGTTCAAGCCCGGGTCGTGCTCGATCAGTTCGGCCAGTCCAGGAATGATCCGGCTTGAGGGGACGATCCATTCCTCGTCCTGGGTGATCTCGGTCAGCACCCAGTCATAGGCGCCGGAGTTGACCGCCGACCCACACACCTGGCAGATCGCCCGGTCAACGATGTGCAGTTCGCTGCCACAGTTTGGGCAGGTGCCCTGCAAGATCGATGCGTCGGTACGGGTCTTCACGCCGGGGCGACGGGAGAAGGACCACACCTCGACGAACGTGATCGGTGCGCTGGCCGAACCGCCCGACACCCTTCTGCCGGACGTCAGGCCTTCGTTGTAGCTGATCGCGGTGGCGGTGAACCGCACATGAATCGTGTCGAAGTGCTCATCAGAGGTCACCGCAACCACGTCCCAGCCGACCACCCCGACGTTCTTCATCCGGTTGCGGATGTTCTCCGCCTTCTGCATGTCGATGTACAACCCGAAGCGTTCGTGGACCCCGTCAGACACAAACGCCCGACACTTCGACAGGTCTTGTTCGCTCCAGGCGTATTGCGTGGTGGTGAACGCATTGGCGGCCCGTTTCAGGAATGTCTGCAGGTCAAACGCGGGGTCACGCTGCCTGATGGCGGCCAGCGCCTGCTGCATCAGTGCCTGCTCTTGCACCTTCACGCCCTGGCGGATGGTGCGTCGGACCTTCTGGGTCTGGTTCTTGTTCAGGGCCGAAATCAAGATGAACAACCCGATGAACACGAGGATCATGAACACGACGGCCCCGCCGCCGTCTCCGCCGACCACAACGACACCGCCGCCCCCTCCGCCGCCGAAGCTGCCCCCTCCACCAAAGCCCCCGCCGCCGCCCCCGCCAAATCCGCCGCCGCCGCCCCCGAAGCCTCCGCCGCCACCACCACCACCTCCGAAGTTGCCACCCCCTCCCGCCTGGGCCAGCACCAACTGAAGCGATCGCAGCAATGCGCTCATGGTCGCAACGATAGGGTCAGTCCCGGGTACCCGCCAAGCCGGGGAAATCCGGCCGTCGCTTGTTGCGGTGGGCGGCCATCCCCTCTGTCACCTCAGGTCCGCCGAAGCCGTAGAACTCCAGCGCCAACGAGGTCTCAAAGATGGACCCGGCGACCTGGCGGTACCAGGCATTCAAGGACCGCTTGGTCCACTGGATCGCCGTCGGGGCGCCTGCGGCCAGTTCCTTTGCCACTGTCAGGGCCTCGTCATGCACCCGGTCGTCGTCCACCGCCAAGGCCACCAGGCCGATTCGTTCGGCCTCCTCACCTGTCAAGGGCCGGCAGGTCAGCAGGTGGTATTTCGCTTTGGCCATGCCGCACAACAACGGCCAACAGATTGCCGCATGGTCGCCCGCGGCCACCC
>JBBSNE010000157.1:0-6463 GCA_038232815.1 Euzebyales bacterium
ACCGGTGCGAACCGTCCCACGGGTGTGCCGACACCCGCCGCACGAATTTCCCCGTCGGTCTCCGGCGCCTCACGATAGCTGCGACCGACCGCATAACCGTCCTGATGGTCCTCGACCAACATCTGGAGGGTCGCGCCGACGAAGGCCTGTGATTTCTCCAGTGCCACCGCCTCAATCACCTCGGTGACCGCAGCAGCACGCGCACGCGCCTCGTCTGCCGGAATCTGATCGGGCATCACCGCCGCCGGGGTCCCGTCCTCGGGGGAAAAGGTGAACACCCCTGACCAGTCAAGCCCTGCCTCATCGACGAAATCGATCAACGTCGCCACGTCCTCATCGGTCTCACCAGGAAATCCGGTGATGAAGGAGGAGCGAAAGACTGCCGCCGGATCCCGGCGACGGATGCCCTCGATCAGTGTCAGGAACCGCTCGGGACTGCCACTGCGGGCCATCCGATCAAGCACCGGCGCCGACGCATGCTGTAGCGACAGGTCGTAGTAGGACACGACAGCCCGGCTGGCTGCCATGGCATCCAGCAACACCGGCGTGATCTCCGCGGGCTGGAGGTACATCAACCTGACCATCTGCAGATCCGCCACCGCGTCGAACATCGCGATCAGGTCGGCCTGTGATCGGCGGCCGCCCGGCAGGTCCTTGCCCCATGAGGTCGTGTTCTCGCTGACGCACACCAGCTCGACCACACCCTGGCTTGTCAACCAACGAACCTCGGCCTCGAGTTCGGGCAGGGTCCGGGAGGAGAAACGCCCCCGGAAGGAGGGGATGGAACAAAAGGTGCAGACCCGGTCACAACCGCCGGCGATCTTCAGATAGGCCCAAGGGCCCTTCGGAACGGTGCGGAGGGGAAACGAGGCCGTCGGAGGAGCATCAGGACCTGCCGGGCCCGTTCCCAGCAAGGGCAGGCCGGGGCGGCTGTGGCCGTCGCCGACAGCAGCCAGGGCGGGCGTCCCCACAGGCGGTGCCCCGGGTCCGCTGCCGCCCCCCAGGGCGGTGGTCACGATGTCAGCCAGTTGCGGATATTGCTCGAATCCAACGACTGCGGCGGCTTCGGGCACGGCGGCGGCCAACTCGTCGCCGTAGCGCTCGGCCATGCAACCCGTCACCACGACGGGGCGGGCGGTGTCGGCGGCGTCCAACACGACCTCGATGCTCTCCTGGCGGGCCGGAGCAATGAACGTGCAGGTGTTGACCACGACCAGGTCGGCGTCAGCAGGATCCTCCACCATCACAAACCCGTCAGCCGTCAGCAGCCCGCCGATGTTGTCGGCGTCCACATCGTTTCGGCCACAGCCCAGCCTGACGACCGCCACACGGCCTTTATTCGCGGAGAGGTGCGACCGAGGGGGTGTCACGTCGGCTCCGCCTTGCATGCCGTCTGGCCAACGGTGCAGGTGATCTGTACGGAACGACCGGCGAATTCGGCCGGGCTGGGCAGTTCCCCTCCGTTGACGGTGATCGTCGCCGCGCTGGCATCGCTGAGGGTGAAGACGATCTGCTGGGCGCTGGTCAGCGTTCGGGAATCCCCACTCTCCAGCGGGGCGTTGGAAACCGGGACGTCGGCCTGCACGACGTCGAGGACCACAGAACCCGTCGCAGCAACGACGATGCTGAGGTCGTTCATGACCTCCCCGACCACCGGGGCCGCCTCGTCAACCTCCGCCGCATCGTCGGCAACCCCCGCAGCGGACCCCCCGGCCGCCACCGTGGCGATCGGTTGGGTCTGTGCAGCCTCCGGGCCGGGCGCGTTGGGATCGACAACCTCAGCCGGTTCGTCGTCGGATCCGCCAAACGCCAGGAACAGCACCGCCAGCAGCACCGCCACGGCCACCGCAGCGACCACAGGCTGTTTGAAAAGATCGCCGCCAGGGCGTGACAGGGACAGATGTTGTTCGACCATCGCACCCGGGATCGCGGTGACCTCTTGTGGACGCTCGTGGTTGCGGCGGAACTCGGCCACCAGCATGTCGGCATCCAGGCCCAGATATTTGCCATACAGTCGGATGAACCCCCGGGCGTAGACGTCCCCACCCAGAACCTCAAAATCGTCTTCTTCGATGGCCGCCAGATAGGACTCCCGCACCCGGGTTTCGGCAGCCACGTCAGCAAGCGTTCGATCTTGTCGACGTCGCTCGCTTCGAAGTTTCTCTCCGATACCAGGCATGTGGCCCGGAAGGGTAGCCGTAGGTTTGGGCACGAGGGACTGATCGGTATCGTAGTACCAATGACAGACCGTGGCGGCTCATCCGGACCCCTGCATGACATCCGGGTGCTGGAGATCCAGGGAATCGGTCCAGGACCCTTTGCCGCGATGGTCCTTGCGGACCTGGGCGCCGATGTCATCAGGGTCGACCGGACGACACCCGGCGGACTGCAGTTGGGCGGCGCTGAGTCCGACGGGCACGACGTCTTGGCCCGGTCGCGGCGATCCGTGGCGCTGAACCTGAAGGACCCCGCCGGCGTCGCGTTGTTGTTACAGCTGACCCAAACGGTCGACGTGCTGATCGAAGGGTTCCGTCCGGGCGTCGCCGAACGTCTTGGTATCGGCCCAACGGAGTGTCACGACGTCAACCCCAGGCTGGTGTACGGACGCATGACCGGATGGGGTCAAGACGGCCCCTGGGCGGGCATGGCCGGTCACGACCTCGACTACATCGCCCTGGCGGGGGCGCTGCTGCCCATGGGTCAACCCGACCAACCCCCACCGGTGCCCCTGAACCTCATCGGTGACTTCGGAGGGGGCGGCATGTTGCTTGTCATCGGCGTCCTTGCCGCCCTGCAAGAACGTCAACGAAGCGGAAACGGACAGGTTGTCGACGCGGCAATGGTCGACGGTTCCGCGCTGCTCATGGCGATGTTTCATGGGATGTCATCGCTGGGTCTGTGGCAAGACAGCAGCCGCAGGGACAACCTGCTGGACGGCGGTGCCCCCTTCTACTCCACCTACGCGTGTGCTGATGGTGGCTATGTGGCTGTCGGTGCGCTGGAACCGGCGTTCTACCTGGCGTTGCTGGACGGCCTTGATCTGACCGCTACGGACTGGCCCCAACACGATAAGGCCAGGTGGCCACAGTTGCGTGCCACCCTTGCTTCCAGGTTCGCCAGCGCCGACCGGACACATTGGGAGCAGGTGTTTGACGGCACCGATGCGTGTGTGGCCCCGATTCTCTCAATGCGCGAAGCCCCGGCACATCCCCATCTTCAGGCCCGCAAGACATTCGTCGACGTCGACGGGGTCACCCACCCTGCACCGGCCCCCCGTTTTTCTGCGACCCCCTCCCGGCCGCCGAAAGCTCCCAGACAGCCCGGTCAGGACACGACGTCGATCCTGGACGAACTGGGCATCGGGGCGTCTGCTATTGCCGAACTCGACGCCAAGGGCGTCATCATGACCGGAGCCGATCGTGCATCGTGAATTTCGTCCGCTGTCACAGGACGCGGCCGCACCCGCGCCTGTCCCGACCACCATCCTCGTCGACGGCGTCGCACTTCCCGCCGCCATGGGCGAGCCGTTGATAGAAGCGCTGCATCGAACAACAGCAGTGCCCGGTGTGTGCTATCAGCGGTCCCTGGGTGCGGTCCAGACCTGTGACACCTGCCTGGTCGAGGTCGACGGGCAACTGGTCCGGTCCTGCGCCACACCCGTGACCGCGGACATGAACGTGCAGGTCGACACCGATGTGGGCAACCAGGCGCGGGAACAAGCCGGCCAACGTCTGTTGGGCAACCACGAGTTGTACTGCACGGTCTGTGACAACAACAACGGGGATTGCACCCTCAAAAAGGGCGTGCAACAGGCCGGCGTGCACCAGCAGAAGGTCGAGTTCTCTGCCAAGCCCTACGAGATCGACCTGACCAACCCGCACTACCGTTACGACCCCGACCAGTGCATCCTCTGCGGCCGGTGTGTCGAGGCCTGCCAGACGGTGCAGGTCACCGAAACACTGTCAATCGACTGGGAGGATCCTGACCCCCGGGTCCTCTGGGACGGCGGGGTGCCGATCGGTGAATCCTCCTGCGTGTCGTGCGGCCATTGTGTGACCGTCTGTCCCTGTAACGCGTTGATGGAACACTCGATGGTTGGCCGGGCCGGGCTGTTCACCAACCTGCCAGAAGGCGTGACACAGCCCGCCATCGACATCGTCAAAGCCGTCGAACCCGTGACCGGCTTGGACCCGCTGTACGCGGTCAGCGACCTGGAAGCCACCGCCAGGCTGGGCGACACGCAGGTCACCAAGACGGTGTGCACCTACTGCGGGGTGGGCTGCTCGTTCGACGTGTGGACCCGGGGTCGGGAGATCTTGAAGATCCAACCGCAGGACGCCGGTCCCGCCAACGCCATCTCGACCTGTGTCAAGGGCAAGTTCGGCTGGGACTACGTCAATGCGACGGATCGGCTGACCACGCCGTTGGTCCGCGACGGCGACCACTTCCGCGAAGCCGGCTGGGATGAGGCGCTGGACCTGGTCGCCCGGCGCCTGCAGGAGATCGTGACGGAACACGGCTCGGACGCGGCCGCGGTGATTGGATCGTCGAAGGCCACCAATGAGGAGTCCTACCTGACCCAGAAGCTGGCCCGCCAGGTCCTGGGCACCCACAACACCGACAACTGCTCGCGGTACTGCCAGGCCCCGGCGACCCAGGGGCTATGGCGCACCGTCGGGTACGGCGGTGACTCCGGTTCGATCTCTGACATCGAACGTGCCGCGTTGGTGCTGACCGTTGGCACCAACACCTCTGACAGCCATCCGGTGATCGCCTCACGGATCCGTCGGGCCCAGAAGCTCAACGGCCAGAAGCTGGTCGTGGCCGACCTGCGCCGTCATGAGTTGGCCCAGCGCGCTGATGTGTTCTTACAGCCCAAACCGGGGACCGACCTGATCTGGTTGACGGCGATGACCCGATTCATTCTTGAGGAGGGGTTGGCCGACCAGGCGTTCCTGACGGAAAACGTCAACGGACTGGCTGACTACACCCAGTCGCTGGACCAGTTCACCCTGGACTACGCCGCAGAGCGAACCGGGATCGACGCCGACACGCTGGCCGACACTGCCCGGATGATCGCCGACGCCGAGTCGGTCTGCGGCCTTTGGGCCATGGGGGTCACCCAGCACCACATGGGTTCTGACACCTCGACGGCCATTTCGAACCTGCTGCTGGTCACCGGCAACTACCGGCGCCCCGGAACGGGTGCCTATCCGCTGCGGGGACACAACAACGTGCAGGGCTGCTCAGACTTTGGCACCATCAACTCCTTTTACCCGGGCTATCAGGACGTCGATGACCCAGAGGTGGCAGAAAAGTTCGCCGCCGCCTGGGGTCGCGATGATCTGAAGCGTGAGAAGGGCTTGGACAACCACGGGATGATCGAGGCGATCCACGCCGGCGACCTGCATGCCCTGTACGTCATCGGTGAGGAGATCAGTCTGGTCGACGCCAACTCCCACCATGTGCAGGCGGCGCTGGAGAAGGTCGACTTCCTGGTGGTCAACGAACTGTTCTTCTCAAAAACCTGCGAGTTCGCCGACGTGATCCTGCCCGCGGCGGCATCGCTTGAAAAGGACGGGACGTTCACCAACACCGAGCGGCGCATTCAGCGTCTGTATGCCGCCATGCCCCCGATCGGCGACGCCAGACCCGACTGGCAGATCCTGACCGACCTGGCCAGCCGCATGGGGTGGGAGTGGGGCTACACCCACCCCAGCCAGGTGATGGACGAGATCGCCGAGCTGACGCCATTGTTCGCCGGGGTCAGCTACGACCGACTGCAGGGCTATGACTCCCTGCAGTGGCCGGTGGCAGCCGACGGCTCCGACCAGCCGCTGCTGTACACCGAGGGCTTTCAGTTCGACGACAAAAAAGCTCGGCTACATCCGCTTGACTATCGCGAACCCGCTGAGGTTGCCGACGCGGAGTACCCGTTGCACTGCAACAACGGTCGTGTCTTGGAGCATTTCCACGAGGGCAACATGACGATGCGCTCCGATCCCCTGGTGAAGACCGTGCCCGACACCTATGTCGAGATCAGCCGACGAACGGCTGAACAACAGGGCGGATTGCGGTCTGGCGATTGGGTGACGCTGACCAGCAGACGCGGCGAGATCACCCTTCGGGTGCAGCTGAGCGACCAGGTCGCCGATGACGAGTTGTTCGTGCCGATGATCTCCAACGCCGCCCCGATCAACCTGCTGACCGCAAACACCGTGGATCCGGATTCCCAGACCCCCACCTACAAAGAACTGGCCGTCAGGTTACGCCGGGCCGATCCTGCGGTCCGCAGGCACGCCGAGGGCCGTCGTGGGGCTGATCGAGCGCGCAAGGGCGGACCGCCCGATGATCCCGACGGACCGCCGTTGCCCCGCAATCACCATCGCTTCGGCAACCCCACCCCACAGACCGGCGTCGAGGTGGAACGCAAATGGGCTCGCGGCGACTATCGTCAGCCCGG
>JBBSNE010000158.1:0-6428 GCA_038232815.1 Euzebyales bacterium
CATTTTGTTCTTCCGGCCTACCTCGAGCGGCCCATCTTCTTCCTCGGCAAAAGCGACTATTTCTCCGGGTGGAAGCGCTACTTCTTCACAAACCTGGGTGTGGTGCCGGTCGACCGCGAGGGCGGGGATGCAGGTGAGGCAACGCTGCGCAAGGGCCAACAGATCTTGGCGGAGGGAAAATTGTTGGGGATCTACCCTGAGGGGACTCGTACTCCTGACGGGCGCCTGTACCGCGGCAAGACCGGCCCGGTCCGGTTGGCGATTCGGGCCGGAGTCCCGATCATCCCCGTGGCCATGGTCGGGTTGTATGAGATCCTCCCGCCCGGCGCTCGACTTCCGCGCATGAGGGGACGGGTCGAGGTCAAGATCGGCGAACCATTGGACTTCAGCCGCTACGCAGGGCAAGACGACAACAAGCTTGTCCTGCGGTCAGCCACCGACGAGCTGATGTATGAGCTGATGTTGTTGTCGGGCCAGCAGTACGTCGATGAGTATGCGGCCTCGGTCAAGGCCGGTGAGGTTGACATCGGCTCGGGCAGCCTGCTCGACTTGGGACGTCAGGTGGACGCGGAGAAACGGGCGGCCTAGCTATGGACGCGCCGCGTTGCGCGCATCCATGAGGTCGCGTCCGAATGCGACCAGTTCATCGGTCTTCTCCGGTCCCACCGTGAATGACAGGCTGGCGGGCTGCACGCTGAAGGCGTAACCGATGATGTCGGGATCCTCGATGGCCATGGGGTCGGCATGTCCCGTGTGCCCAGGCGTGTTCAGCATGATGGCCAACGACACATCGAGTTGTAACCCGTCAGGGTGACTGGCCGAGGAGACCTGTGTCCCCACGATGGTGTCCAAGGGATGGCTGGACACGGTCGTCTCGAAGGTGGTCTCGACGTTTTCGGGGCCCCTGTCGTAGTGCTCTTCGCTGACGATGACCGAATGCAGTTCCTCGGTGGTCAGCAGCCACATGATGATGTCCAGATGCACATGGCCGGCGTCGCACAGGTCGCTGGCCATGCTCAACAGGTGCGCGCGGACGGCGCGTTCGGGCACCAGTTGCACCAGATGGTCCGGTAGCCATTCCAGCGTGGGGCGATGTGCCCCCAGTTCACTGGACAGCTCAAAGTCCCAGGCCTCTTGCATCACTGTTCGCCTTCTGTCTCGTCGCGTGCCCAGCCACGGGAAAGGGCAAGGGCTTGACGCCACCGGCGCTGGCGACGTTGTCGTTGTTCGGCTGGCATCGCGGGTTCGAAGCGGGCGTCCAGTTGCCAGACGTCAGCCAGTTGCTCGGTTGACTGCCACACCCCGGCACCCATACCGGCAGCAAAGCCGGCACCCAGAGCGGTGGTTTCACGCACCTGCGGACGCAACACAGGCACACCCAGCAGATCGGCCTGGAACTGACACAACAAATCCATTGCCGACGCGCCGCCATCGACCCGCAGTTCTTCCAGATCGATGCCTGAGTCAGCCTGCATCGCTTCGATGACATCAAAGGTCTGAAATGCCATTGCCTCAACCGTCGCCCGTGCCAAATGGGCTTTGGTGGTGCCGCGGGTCATCCCGACGATGGTGCCTCGGGCATAAGGATCCCACCATGGTGCACCCAACCCCGCAAAGGCCGGGACCAGGTACACGTCGTCGGTGTCGGCAACGGTCTCAGCCAGGGGACCGGTTTCTGCCGCATCCTCGATGATGTCCAGACCGTCCCGCAGCCACTGCACCGCGGCACCGGTGACAAAGATGGATCCCTCCAGCATGTAGACCGGCCCGTCGCCCAGGTCCCAGGCGATGCTTGCCAGCAGGCGGCGTGAGGTGGGCCGCGACGTTCCCGTGTTCAACAGGACGAACGATCCGGTTCCGTAGGTGTTCTTGCTCATCCCCTCACTCCAGCATCCCTGCCCGAACAGGGCGGCCTGCTGATCACCAAGGATGCCGGTGATCGGCAGTTCAACGTCGAAGAAGGCGTCAGGATCTGTCGTGCCGAAGTCACCGATGCTAGGTCGCACCTCGGGCAGCAGCGACAACGGGACACCAAGGAGTTCGCCCATCGCCGCGGACCATTCGCCCGCACCGATGTCATACAACATCGTTCGACATGCATTGGAGGGTTCGGTCACGTGGGACTTCCCACCGGTCAACTGATGGACGATCCAGGTGTCGATGGTGCCGAAGGCCAGTTCACCCTTGTCCGCACGGTCGCGGGCACCCTCGACGTTGTCCAGCAGCCAGGCGATCTTTGTTCCCGAGAAGTAGGCATCGACCACCAGTCCGGTAGTGGCCCTGATCTGAGCGTCGTGGCCGCCCGCGACCAGGCGGTCACAGATCCCCGCGGTCCGTCGGTCCTGCCACACGATCGCATGATGGATGGGCTCACCGGTCTGGCGGTCCCAGACCAAGGCTGTCTCACGTTGATTGGTGATGCCGATGGCTGTGATGTCAGCGGCCCTGATCCCGCCGTCATCAAAGGCGGCGGCACAAGCGCTTTGCACGGCTGACATGATCTGGCGACCGTCATGCTCGACCCAACCCGGGTTCGGAAAGTGCTGGGGGAACTCCTCATACCCCCGACCGCTCAGCCGTCCCCACTGGTCCAGCAGCAACGCCGTGACGCCGGTGGTCCCCGCATCGATGGTCAAGATGGTGGGCATGTGATCGGTAAAACTCCTGCACTCGACGCGGGCGGGCGGATGTCAAGTCTGCCCGACTCCAGGGCCTCAACTGTCTAGCATGATCGCCGTGACCAGACGCATCGGGATTTTGACCGGCGGGGGCGACTGCCCCGGCCTGAACGCGGTGATCCGGGCAGTTGTGCGCCGGGCGGAGTCCTATGACATCGCCGTGCTGGGGTTTCGCAACGGCTGGCAGGGGGTCCTGGATGCCTCCGTTGAACGGTTGGACCGTGGCGCGATCAAGGGGATCCTTCACCGCGGCGGGACGATCCTTGGAACCAGCCGTACCGATCCCATCGCCGAACCCGATGGCGTCAGTCGGATCACCGAGACATTGCAGATACATGAGTTGGACGGTCTGGTGGTGATCGGTGGGGAGGGCACCCTGTCCGCGGCTCGGATGCTCAGTGAGGATCACGACATCCCGATCATCGGTGTACCCAAGACCATCGACAACGACCTGGGAGGTACCGACTTCACGATCGGCTTCTCGACCGCTGTGGAGATCGCAGCAGACGCCGTGGACCGTCTGCACTCGACCGCCGAGAGCCACAATCGGGTGATGCTGCTGGAGTTGATGGGGCGTCACGCCGGCTGGATCGCGACCCACGCCGGCATCGCCGGCGGGGCAGACGCCATCTTGATCCCAGAACGGCCTTTCGACCTGGACGCGGTGTGCCGACACCTACGCCGTCGCCACGGGATGGGCCGCAATTTCTCCATCGTGGTGGTGGCGGAGGGGGCGGTGCCCAAGGAGGGGACGATGACCATGCCCGATTATCAGCTTGACGAGTTCGGTCGGCCTCGTCTGGGCGGCATCGCCAACGTGTTGGGACCAGAGATCGAGCGGCGGACCGGGTTCTCGACCCGGGTCACCGTGTTGGGCCATGTGCAACGTGGGGGCAGTCCCAACGCAGCCGACAGGGTCCTGGCAAGCTCGTTGGGTGTGGCGGCGGCCGATCATGCCCAACACGGCACCTGGGGTGTGATGGTCGGTCAGAACGGCAACATGGTGCAGTCCTGTCCACTCGCGGCCGCGACGCGTGAACTGAAGCAGGTTCCGGATCATTTGTTCGAAGTCGCCCGGGTCTTCTTCGGGTAGGCCTGCACAGGAGCTCGAAATCAGATGACCAGTCCGAACGTCGACCGACTGCCCCCCGGCCAATATGAGGCCCGTGGCTGGCCCGTGTTGAACTTCGGTTCGACGCCCCAGGTGGACCCACGGACACAACGGGTCAGGGCCTGGGGGGCCATCGACAGTCCCACGGAGTGGACCGTCGACCAGTTCAAAGCGCTGCCCACCGCTAGCGTCACGGCGGACTTCCATTGTGTGACCAAGTTCAGCGTGTTCGACAACGATTGGTACGGAGTGGCCGCAGGGACTGTCTTCGCAAAGCTGCAGCCCACGGCCGACGCCTCGCATGTGATGTTCCACGGGGCGGAGGGCTACACCACCAACGTCGATCTGGACGCGGTGCTTGACGACGACGTCTTGTTCGCGTGGCGACGCAACGGGCAGGACCTGACCATCGAGCACGGCTGGCCGCTACGACTGATTCTGCCGCAGCGGTATGCCTGGAAATCGTGCAAGTGGTTGACCGGCATCGAGGTGATGACGGCCGACAGGCGTGGGTTCTGGGAGGAACGGGGGTATCACAACCACGCGGATCCCTTCACCGAACAGCGCTACTCCTACCAAGAGGGATAGGCCACGCACGCCGAGGCGCGGCGCTCAGCGCATGAGGTCGACGGTGATCTCTGCGCCGCCCCAGCCGTTGACCAGGTCACGGCCCTGCACGATGACCTGATTGACGTCGTCGGGGATGGCGATGCCCGACTTGGACCGTGTGAAGGGTTGTTCGCCAGCGTGGTCGTGCGTCAGGACGCGCACAGCAAGTTCCTCTCGCTCAGCCGTCAACACCCGCCATGCGTCGGCATACCGCTGCGGAGAGTCATAGGGCGATGACATGGTCGCCGAGGCGGTGAAGGTGCCGTCGGAATCCTGTGTCAACGATGCCTCCGTCACATCGGGATACAGCTGCTGGGCTGCTTGGTCGGTGGCTGATGAGGGCGCGTCTTGGGCGCATGCGACCACAAGGACGGCGATCGCGAAGAACGTCAAACGTTGTGCCATACCACCGGCATATCATGCCAGGGGTGACGACGAGGGCGGATAGCCGGTGAAGGCGACGATGTGTCGTCATTGTGATGCAGGTCTGTTGCCAGGAGCACGATTTTGTGTCAACTGCGGCACGTCGACGGCCCCCGTGGCCGAAGCGGCGCCCCCGGAATCCCGGTCTGTCCTGAAGGCCCGGCTGGTGGAGTGCGATGACTGCGGGGCAGGCAACGCCGCCAGTCGGCCGCTGTGTGCCCGGTGCGGCGCGCCGTTGCGGGATGAGATCCCGGGCGGGGATGCACTGCCCGACAGCGCTCATGACCACGGGGGACTCCAAGCCGCCACAGCGGGGTCATCTGCGGCGCGGGACGTCCCCACGGTGCTGTTGAGCCTGGTCATCCTGGCGGGGTTGGTCACCGCGGGTGTCTTGTTGTCGTTGGTGTCGTCACGGGTCGGTGTCTCAGAAAGCCCGACGGTCCCCACCGGCGTCAGTTTGCAGGCGGCCTCCGCCAGTACGGCGCTGGACGGGCATCCGGCCTCTCATGCCATCGATGGGGACCCCGCGACGTCATGGACAGAAGCGGCGCAGGGGCCCGGGCAGGAGGAATGGTTGGAGGTGACGATGGCCGCAGACGTCAGTGTGCAACGGGTCTTGATCTGGGATGGTGATCAACGCAGCGATCGCCAGTTTCGAGAGAACGGACGCGCCAAGGCAGTGCGAATAGAGGTGGCTGACCGGCAGTTTCGTGTCCGCCTACAGGATTTGAAGGGGCCACAGGCCATCGATCTACCTGAACCCGTGGTCGCCGACCGTGTTCGGGTCGTGGTGGAAGACGCGATCGCGGGGTCGCGCTACACCGATCTGGCGATCAGCGAAATCGTCGTGGAGGCCTCCCCGTGAACACCCCGGCTCACCGGGGCGTGAAGTAGTAGATCTCCACTGATTGTCCGCGCTGGACCACGTCGCCCGCTGTGGGTACCGACCCCCGGACCAGGTCCGACGGGCTCATCTCATAGGGTCCCACCATGGGGACCGGTTCGGTCACCGGCACGGCCACCAGCCCGGCTTGCTCAAGCGCGGCGACTGCCTGGGCAGAACGCAGACCCCGGGTTTGGGGTAGCGGGATCGTCAGGGGCCCCTTGGACACGGTGACCGTCATGGGCGTGCCCCTGGCGACCTGGGTTCCTGCGGTCAACGATTGACTGATGATCGTCCCCGCCTGGGGTACCTCATCACTGAAGACCTCGTGCAGCGAAAGCGTGCCCAACCCGGCCTGCTCCAAGTCTGCTTGTGCCCGTGTGAGGGGGCGTCCCTCCACTGCGGGGACATCGACCGGCTCCACACCCCGCGACACCGTCACGGTGATGGCGCTTCCCTGGCGGATCGGCGTTGCTGAGGGGGGATCGTGACCGATCACCTGACCGACGGGGGTGGTGGCGTCATATGCGAAGCTGGGCGCCGCGACGTCGAAGGCATTGGCCTGCAGTTCTCCGATGATGTCGTCGAAGTATTGGCCTTTGAAGTCCGGCATCGAAACGACTGCGGGTCCCAGGGACAACACCACTTCCACCAGCGAACCGTCGCGAAGCGTCTCCCCCGGGGAGGGGCGTTGACCGATGACCTGCCCAGCTGGTTCGCGTAG
>JBBSNE010000159.1:0-6427 GCA_038232815.1 Euzebyales bacterium
CCGCCGGCGAACAGCAGCCAGCGGATCTGGTGCCGCTCGACAGGGCCGGCGTTGCGGTAGCGCACCACCATCGAGGCGAACGCGGCGGCCATCAGCACCGTCATGGCCACGAACAGCAGACCAAGAAGGGGCCCGCCCCCCCCACTGGCCGGCACGGCGGGCAGCACGTCCAGTCCGACGGGATTGTCGATCTGTGGAAAGGATTCGATCGGCCCGGGGGTGAACATCAACGCCGCCACCATGACCACGGTGTGGATCAATGCTGCCCACACCAGCCAGCGCCAGCGTCGGGAGGGTGGCCGACCGGTGGGATACAGCAGGAACAGATAGATGGGGATCACCACGGTCAGAGCCCAGATCCAGTTGGTCAGCCAGGCGGCCACAACGGTGCCGGGCAGGCCACCCCCGTGGTCGGCCAGCGACCAGCGGGCGTAGACCTCGGCACCATCGAACAATGGCTGGCCGACGCTGGCCGACACGATCAGCCACCCGACGGCGTTGCGGGGCCGCCGCGACGTGATCAGCAGCGCCAAGAACGGCACGACCAGGTAGTCGATCTGGTTCAACACCAGCGTCAATGCCAGCTGGTCGTCCTCGGGGCGTGGCACATGCCGGCTGAGCATGAGCAACACCAACCCGGCCAGGACGATCGTCAGCGAGACCGCGAACGCCAGCCAGGCCAGCCGGCGCAACGTCTGGTCCCGTCTGCGATCATCCATGGTGGCCCTCCATCCACAGCGACACGTTGGTTGGCTGAACGGTGGTGGCGACCACACGGCACAGGTCGGTGGTCATCTGATCCAGGTCGACCTCCTCACGAAGGCGTTCGGCGAAGCGTTCGGCGACTTGGGCGGCGTCGTAGCCAGTCCGGTTGAAGCGGCGGTCCACCAGCGTTTGCACCCACTGCCGCACCGGGCCGAAGGCGGCTGCGGCCACCAGGGTCGCACCGGCGACCAGCAGGTCGGACTGCAGGTCGAACAGTGCGGCTGGGACCACCGCCACCAGGGCATAGACGCCGACCAGCACGGCGGTGACCAGCCCGTAGGTGACGGTCCGGCTGAGGATCCGGTCGATCTCGTACAACCGGTGCTTGAGGATCGCTACGCTGATGCCTGCCGGGACCGCCAGCAGCCCCACCGCCAACAACGCCAGTGCCACGGGGCCCTGCACAGTCAACTCGACCGCGATCCCGAAGGCGAGCGGCACCAGTGGCAGCAAGAGACAGCGCAACTGCTGCCGCTCGATTCCGACGCTGCGACGCCAGCGCACGCCGACCGACACCAGGGCCGCCAGTGCGCCGGCCGGGATCAGCAGGCTGCCGACCAGCCCGAGGGCCACCAACACTGGGTGCTCGCCCCCCAGGGGCACCCCGGTCCCAAGCTGTGACCGGGGCAGGTCTGCGACGCTGATGGCCGAGGTGCCGGCGACAAGGACCAGGCCAAGCAGTGCGCCACGCTCTGCCCAACGCCACCGCGGCGTTGGCGGGCGGCCCGTGGGGAACCGCAGCGGCAGCAACGCACCAAGGACCGTGACGGTGCCGAAGAACCCAACACCGGTGAGGAACTCACCCAGATACGCGCCGGGTCCAACGCCGCGTTTGGCCCACGTCAGCAGCTCCCAGGCTCCGGCATTGACCGCAAGCAGCAAACCGGTCACCGCGACCAGCCAGGACACCGGGTTCTGCGGCCGGCGAATGGTAAGCAGCCCACCCAGACCGGTGAAGACCACGACCGCGGCCAGTGAGAAGACCGCCTCGCCATAGAACGCCCCGTCATTGACGGCCCACAAGACGATGGTGCCGGTCAAGAGGGCAAGCGTTACCGTCGCCAGTGTCGCAGCCATGGCCCGAGGGTTCACCGGAGCGCCTCCGGCTCGCGCAGCCACAGGGACAGGTGGGCTGGCTGGACGGTGGTGGCCACCACACCGCCCAGGTCGACGGTCAGCTCGTCAAGGTCTAGCTCTTGCCGCAAGCGGCCGGCGAAGCGGTCCGCCACCTGGGCCGCGTCGTAGCGGGACCGGTTGAACCGCCGGTCAACGCTTGCCTGGACTCGGCGACGGACGGGGCCAAAGGCGGCGGCGGCCACCAGGGTCGCCCCGGCGACCAGCAGGTCTGACTGCAGGTCGAACAGGGCGGCCGGGACGACTGTGACCAGGGCGTAGATGCCGACCAGCACGGCAGTGACCAGCCCATAGGTCACGGTGCGGGACACGATTCGGTCGATCTCATACAGCCGATACCGCAGGATGGCAACGCCGATTGCCACCGGGATCGCGACTAGGCCCAGCAGGTTCAACAACTCCGCCACCAGTGATGTTTCGATGACAGTCTCCTCGTTCCCGCCGGTCAGCGCTGACAGGTTCACCGTGATGCTCGCCCCCGCCCATGCCCCGCTGGCCCACAGCAGCCACTTGATCTGCAGACGTTCGATCCGTCCGGCACTGCGCCAGCGAACCGCCAGGCAGACGACCCCGGCGATCAACGCGACAAAAAGCAGGATCAGTCCGGTGATGATCAACCCGTCGACCACAGCCAACCCGCCCGGAGCAGTGGCCAGTGGATCTTCGATCATGAGTTGTTCAACCGACCATTCGTGGCGCCACACGGGAATGGCGCTGCTAAGCACCGCCACCATGCTCAGGGCCGCCGGAAGCGCGGCCAGCCGCCACCCGGGCGACAACAGCCGGCCGGTGGGATACACCAACAGCAGAATCGGCAGCAGGCCGAACGGGATGATCCACAGCACGTTGCCGACGACGGCCACGGCATCGACCATCGGGAGTGACCCGGGTGCGATCAACGCGCCGCGAAGGGCATACTCGATCCCCCCGCCGACGCCCAGCATGCCAAGCCCGATCGCCACCAGTATCCGCCCTACCCCATGGCCCGGTCGGCGCCATATGATGACGGCCCCGACCAGGGCGAACACCAGCCAGACCAGCACGTTGACGACCACCAGTGAGCGCCAGTAGTACGCTTCGGCAACGGGGTCACCCCACGACAACGCGGCCAGCACGAACGTCGCCGTGGCCAGGGTGACCGCGACGATCACCATTGCCCAGATGCCTGGACGGCGTGTGGTCACGGGGCCGCCTCCGGCTCGCGCAGCCACAGCGACAGGTGGGCCGGCTGGACGGTGTGTGTCACCACACCGCGCAGGTCGGTGGTCAGCTCGTCCAGGTCAAGCTCTTGTTGTAGGCGGCCGGCGAAGCGGTCCATGACTTGGCCGGCGTCGTAGCGGGAGCGGTTGAAGCGCCGGTCCACCAGCGCCTGGATCCGCCGCCGCACCGGGCCGAAGGCGGCGGCGGCCACCAGGGTCGCCCCGGCCACCAGCAGGTCTGACTGCAGGTCGAACAGCGCCGCCGGCACAGTCGCCACCAAGGCATAAATGCTGATCAGCACGGTGGTGACCAGCCCGTAGGTGACGGTGCGGCTGATGATCCGGTCGATCTCGTACAGGCGATAGCGGGTGACCGCCACCCCGATGGCGAGTGGGACCAACAGCACCGGGGCGAGTTGTACGAAGCTCATCAGTGACTCGGCGTCGCGATCCCAGTCCTCATCGACGACGACCATCAACAGTTGGCTGACCGACGTGATCGCGATCATCAGCCCGATCGCGGCGACGATCCAGGTGATCTGGTGGCGCTCGACCGGGCCGGCACGCCGGAACCGGGCCACCAGTGAGGCAAGGGCGGCCACCACCAGCGGCAGCATGACGATCGACCCGAACTCCCAGATCAGCCGGGTCGGACCGGCCAACGCATCGATGCCAAGCGGGTTGTCCAGCGGCAGGTTGTCGACCGGGCCGGGCTGCACCGCCCCGGAGATCGTGGACAGTGCCAGCCCGACCAGGCCCAGCCACAGCACCACGCGCCAGCGCCGATCCGGCAGCTTCCCGTCTGGGAACAGCAGCGGCAGCAGGACGAACACGCCGGGGAACATCGGGCCGGACGCCCACGCCACGATCCACACGGCGGCCTCGACACCGGGCAGGCCGACCGGTCGGGTCAGGGAGAACTGGACATAACTGATGGCGACTGTCCACGTCGCCCCTAGGAGGCCGACCGCCAGCAGCAGCCAGGCCAGCCGGTTGCCCGGCTGGCTGATCCCGATGCGGGCACCGACCAGTGCGAAGCCGGGCCAGATCAACAGCCACACCAGCAGCCATGGTGTGCCCAGGTTCTCGGCAGGGTCTGCGGTCAGCCCCACAAACACCACCGCGGCCGCCATCAGCCCCAGGGCCAGCGCGCCGCCAGCCCAGGCCAGGCGAACCGGTGCCGAACTCATCGCCTCTCCTCCTGCAGCCACAACGACAGGTGTCGCGGCTGCACCGTGCGGGCCACCACACCCTGCAGGTCCGCGCACACCTGGCCCAGATCCATCTGGTCCCGCAACCGCTCGGCAAACCCTTCGGCGACCTGCGCCGCGTCGTATCCCGACCGGTTGAAGCGCCGGTCCACCAGGTCCTGGATCCGCCGCCGCACCGGGCCGAAGGCGGCCGCGGCCACCAATGTCGCCCCCGCCACCAGCAGGTCCGACTGCAGGTCGAACAGCGCGGCAGGGACCACCGCCACCAGGGCATAGACGCTGATCAGCACGGCGGTGATCAGCCCGTAGGTGACGGTCCGGCTGATGATCCGGTCGATCTCATACAGGCGGTAGCGCAGCACCGCGACCCCGATGGCGACCGCGATGCCGTTGATGCCCAGCACGAATCCGCTGTAGATGAACGGATTCGCCGCCCGTGACGACACCGCCTCGTTGACGATCACACCGGTGAGGAACAAGCTGATGAAGATTAGGACGGCCAGGGTGAACCAGCGTCGCTGCAGCCGCTCGATCCCGACGGCGCGTCGCGACCGGACCACGGTGAGGGCCACTGCGATCACCCCGCACGCCATCAGCAGCAGCACCCCGACCGTCGTGGTGGTGGCCAACAGCGGTTCCAGTCGGGTCAGACCCAACGGGTTGATGACCAGGTCGCCCCGCAGCGTCGCAACCTGCCCCGGCCGCAGGACTTGCCCCACCGTCGTCGCGGCGATCAAGGTCACGACCACCGGCGGCAGAAAACGGAGCCTGGTCGGCACCCGGCCGTCGGGATAGTACAACAGCAGCAGGGGCAGCAAGCCGAAGCCCATGGTGAACCCCAGTGTATCGCCGGCGATCAGGACGGCGGTGACACCGACCGGCGGGGCCGCCAGAATCTCCAACAACGCCGAACAGCCGAGCCCCAGGCCAATGCCGGTGCCGATGGCCAGCAGGGCCCCTCCAACCTTGTTGCCGGGGCGTCGCAGCAGGATCACGGCACCGACGATGGGCAGCCCGGGCCACGACAACGTCCACAGGGTTTCCAACCGGCCGGTCTCTGGTGGGGGATACAGGTAGGTGCCGATGGCTCCGGCGCCGATCCCGGCCAGCGCGACCACAAGGATGGCCACGACCGCGAAAGGCGGCAGACCCTTCCGCAGAACCGGGGTGGTCATCGTGACCACTGCGCCATTGTCCGACCTCATGTGGCTCCAGCATTCGGATGCGCCGTGACGAAACCGTTACGGTCCTGGCATCGGCTACGGCCAACCAGGACATCCTGACTTGTAGCATGGTCCCACAACTCGGGGACAGGAGGAACGCGGTGGAGGATCTTGAGGTGCGGTTGCTGGGCCCGCCCCGCATTGCGGTGGATGGCCAGCCGCTTGAGGTCGACACCCGCAAGGCCATCGCGTTGCTGGCCTACATCGCGGCCACGGGCCCGGCCAGCCGTGAGAGCCTGGCCGCGCTGTTGTGGCCCGACAGCGACGAAACCCGCGCCCGGGCGGCGTTACGCCGCACCCTGTCGACGTTGAAAGGGGCGCTGGGGGGCCGTTGGCTGCAACCTGGGCGTGACCTGATCGAACTGAGGGGCACCATGCACTGCGATGTGGTCGCGGTGCGCCGGCACCTTGAGGCCACCGCCGGACACGACCATCCGCCCCAACAGCCCTGCCCCCGCTGCCTGCCTGAACTGCAGGTCGCTGCCGGGTTGTTCGCCGGACCGTTCCTGGCCGGATTCTCCCTGCGTGACAGTGAAACGTTTGACACCTGGCACATGACGGAGGCCGAGGCGCTGCAGCGTGACCACCGCACCGTGCTGACCCGGCTGTCGCAGATTCTGGCGGCCGAGGGGCGGTTTGAGGAGGCACTGCAGCACGCCTGCCGACAGGTCGAGTTGGATCCGCTGCAGGAACCGGCCCAGCGGCGGGTGATGCTGCTGCAGGCCTGGACCGGCCAGCGGGGTGACGCTGCCGAGCAGTACCGCACCTTCGTGGACACGCTGGACCGCGAGTTGGGGGTCCAGCCGCTGCAGGAGACCACCGACCTGTACACCCGGATTCTGCAGGATGACGTACCGGCCCCGCCGACGCCGTCACAGACCACCGATTTCCCGTC
>JBBSNE010000160.1:0-6417 GCA_038232815.1 Euzebyales bacterium
ACCGTGAGATGATCCACGGCGTCAGACAGTCGTCCGAATGGCGATCACACCGATGAGATTGAACATCGCGTGCGCGACGGCGGGCACGACCAGCGTTCCGTGCCGCCGAAACATCCAGGCCAACGCCATTCCGAGAGGAAACGTCAAGACGATGACGAATGGTTCCAGGTGCGTCAGTCCGAACGCCAGACCACTCAGCCCCACCGCAGGCCAGCCGGGCAGGCGCTTGGCCAGCCCCTGGTACAGAAGTCCCCGAAACAACAACTCCTCCCCCAGTGGTGCCAGGACGGCGACCCCGAACACGACCAGCAGGGGGGCACTGCCTGAACCCAGGACCGCATCCTGGACTTCTTGTTGAATCTCTGGCACCTCCCCGCCAAGCCAGGTGATCACCGTCGACAATGCGGCCCCAAGTCCGATTTGGACCGCCACAAACGCCGCGATTCCGTAGGCCACACCCCGCCAGACATCACGCCATTGGGGCCGTTTGATCCCCAAGGCTCGTCGCAGCCCTTTGTCCACGCCCGCCGTTGTGGCTCGCAACGACACCCATGCGGCGGTGATCCCGATCAACAACGCGAGGCTGATCAGGATCTGCGCCGCCAGGACAACGGCAGCGTCGCGTTGCGTCGCCGCCTGTTGAATCGCAAAGGTGGCTGCACCCAGCAGGACGACCCACACCCCGTACACAGCCACCGCGTCGAACCATTCCCAGGGCACCACGAAACGTCGGACGGTCTGATCCATCGGATCCGGGTGAAAGTCGTCTGCATCGACTGGGATGTCGTCGGTGGGCGCGACCGCGTCGGGCGCAGTGGGATCAACGGTCACCCGGCCGACTCCTTTGCGACATGGAGGGGTAGGCGCACGTGCAGCGTCGTTCCTTCTCGGCGTTGGTGATCCAGCTCGATGGTGCCACCGTGTGACTCCACGATCTGCTTGACGGTGTACAGCCCCAAGCCCGTACCCCCCTGCGCGCCACGGACAAACCGATCGAAGACGGCCAGATCCCCGGGTATGCCAGGTCCGTCGTCACTGACACTCAGCAGGGCCTGGTCTCCTTCACGGCACAACAGCACCCGCACCGTCGAATCGTGCGGCGCGTGCTGCAACGCATTGATCAACAGGTTTTGGACCACCCTGGTCAGTTGACCCAGATGGCCCATGACCATGACGTCAGGGTCCAGGCGCATGTCCATCCGCGTTTGCTGCTCGGGGTCGGCAACCATGGCGGCATCGTTGACAGCGCGGTGAAGGGGCAACACAACGAACGGTTGCACCCCCAGTTGTCCGGCCTCGGCCAAGGCGGAATCCAGCATGTCATCGAGCATGCGATTGACCCGCAGCGATTGACGTTCGATCACTGCGGCTGACTCGGCGTTTTGTTCGGCGCTGTCGGACGACTGGCCGAGGATGCGTGCAAAGCCATAGATCGCCGTGACGGGCGAACGCAGGTCGTGTACCAGACCGGAGATCCATTCGGCCCGCTGCTGATCGACCTGCTTGAGTCGTTGGGTGGCTGCCAGTTCGGCGTCATACAACCTGGCGTTGCTGATCGCCAAGGCGGCCTGTTGTGACAACGCCCCGGCCACCTGCTGACACAAGGACGTGAACCCCCGAGGATTTGCCGTGGTATGTGCGACGACCAACATCCCCACTGTCACGGTTCCAACCTGCAGCGGCATCCCGTATACGCTGACCGCCCCATGCCGTGGGCCCCAGGGTCCGTCCAAACTGCTACTGCTGTTGGTGTCCTGCACGATGAATGGGCCGTCTGTGTCCAGCATCGTGCGTGCGGTGGCTACCCCAGCAGCCCGTGTCGCGGGGTCGAAGGGCTCCGACGCATCGGCGGCATACAGGGCCTCCTCCTGCAGTTCGGCCTGGTCGTCCCACAGATACAACCCGGCCCGCTCGCAGGACAATGCGTGGGCCGCGGTCTTTGCGACGTGCGCAGACAACTCAGAGGGGTCAAGTCCGCTGGCGCCCGCGACGTTGGCGATTGCCTCAAGGATCTCAACCTTGCCCTCCAGCTCATCCATCGCCCGTAGCCGTCGTAACGTGGCCCAGGCTTCCGCTGCCAATGCGACCGCCAGTTGTTGGTCGATGTCTGCAATCTCCTGGTGAGGGACCAGGGCAAGAATCGTCCGGGCCTGAGGCGGACCCGCCGGTGCCAGCAACACCGTGGTCGGCAGGCCGAACACTTCTATGGTTGCATCGACACATTCTTGGTCGCCGATCACCGCGTCAAGGACATCGTCGTCCAGGTCTGCAATCGTCTCAGCCACCTCACGCGGCTCACCGCTGGCCAGCCATCCGGTCCACCGCTCATCGTCGCACGACAAAAAGTAGGCGCGATCGCTGTTCAAAAGTTCGTCGAGGATGCCGTGCAAAACAGCCAACGCACCATCGATCCGAATACTTTGAGCCAATTGCCGGGAGTAGCTGTTGCGAGCGGTGGTGGGGGCGTCGTTGTCGTGACGCGCGGACTCGAAGAACCAGCCGTATCCGATCCGTGTGCCCGTCTTGTCGTGCAGCCGGAACCCGCGGGTCAGGCGAACGGAGATCAGGGACCCGTCCGCATGGCGGTGGCTGACGACCGAGGGCGGGCCGGCTCGCCAGTCTTGGTTCTTTTGGACTGCTCGGGTCAATGCGACGTGCTGAGCGCGTGTCAGCTGGGGTGGGGGGGCTCCCAGCACGTCGTCTGCCGAAAACCCGGTCAGTCGTTCGGCGGCGGCATTCCAGAACGTGACGTTGAGGTCGACGTCGACCGCAGCGAAGGCGTCGGGGCAAGCTTGGAGGGCAGATCCGGCGACGTCGCCACCCAACTGCGTTGTGACCGACTCTCCCACCCTGTTGTCTCCTCTGTTAGATCGGGTTGCCTACGACGGTACCCATCCGACGGGGCCGGATCCGGGTGCGACCGCTTGAAGGGTAACGTCAACATCGCCTCCAACGGCCCGCGCCGAAACCGTAGACGCCACAGTGTGCAGGCCACCAGCACCACCACATAAAACCGACTGACCTTCCCGACGGCCGCGATGACGCTGTCGCGAGCCTCCAACCATTCTGGTACCGCCGCCAGGACCAAGAGGTGCCCCACATAGATGGTCAACGCCATCTGTCCTGCCGCGACCCAGGGCCAGGTCACACGAGGCAGCGCCGAGACCAACAACAGACACAGTCCCAACACCGCCACCGCCACGCCCGTTGCCCCGACGACATTGAGGGGTGCTCCCGTATGGCCCTCAGAAAGCAAAAACGGTGAGGAGGCGATCTCAGGCGGCGCGACTTGCCTGGCGACAAGGCTGCCCCCGTAGGAGGCCGCCGCAGTGACCAGACCCCCGGCGGTCAACGCCACCCTGGTGGTGGTGTCCCGCAGATCTGACCGCCCGATCAGCACGCCGACCAGCAAGGGCGGGGCCCACGTGATCAACGGATAGAAGCCGTCGACCAACAGGTCGGTTAAGACTTGCATCGGTTCGCTGACAGTCGTGGCCGTCCCCCGCCCTGCCAGAGAGGGGTCGTTGACGGTCAGGAACCAGATTGGTCCGATGGCGGTCCACAGCAGCGTCATCGGGGCCAACACCTTGGTCGGCACCGTCCCGACCAGTCCCCCGAGCAGGTAGTACATGGCATAGAACTGCAAGATCACGGCGACGGGCGTGGGAAGGGCCTGCAATGCCACCCCCAGCGGGAAGAACACGATGACGCGCCATGCGATTTGGATTCGCGCCTGGTCTGCGGGGCGGGCTCGGAACAACAGACTGACCCCGACGCCCGCCAACAACACGAACAACACCGATGCGCGCCCATAGGTGGAACGGTAGATCCATCCCAACAATGTCGAGGTGTCAGGCGAGTACGGACCGAAATGAACCGCGACCATTCCAAGGATCGCAAGCGCCCGGGCCATGTCAACGCCACCAATTCGGGTTTCTTTCGCTCCGGCCCGGACCTGTGGGGGGGCAGGATGAGGCAGTGCCGTCATGGGCCCAGCATGACGTGCCGGCTGGCAAAGCGCGTAAGTTTGACATGCCCGTCACCACACCGTTGCGTAGGAGCCATGGACCACACCGTTGCTGGCCAAACAGCCGACGCCAACGATCCGTTGCAGGCGACCCGGGACCGCTTCTGCGTTCCAAAAGACCTGGTGTATCTGGACGGCAACTCATTGGGGCCATTGCCGCTGGGCGTGGCAGACCGTGTCAATGACGTCATCACCAGGCAGTGGGGACACAGCCTGATCCGGGGCTGGAACGACCACGATTGGCTTGACCTTCCGCTCCGGGTGGGCGACCGGATCGGCCGCCTGATCGGGGCGACGCCTGGCAGCGTCGTGGTCGCCGATTCAACCTCGATCAACGTCGCCAAGGTGGTGGCCGCTGCGGTGCGCATGCGTCCGGACCGCAGCGTTGTGTTATCTGACAGCGGCAACTTCCCCACCGACCTGTACATGGCGCAGGGAGTTCTGCGGGCCATGAACAGCGAGGTGCAGTTGCGGGTGGTCGCGCCCGAAGATGTCGAGGGGGTGCTGACCGGGCCCGACGCATCAGCCATTGCGGCAATGTTGTTGACCGAAGTGGATTACCGGACCGGTCGGATGCACGACATGGCTGCACTGACCGAACGTGCACATCAGGCGGGGGCGATCGCGATCTGGGACCTGGCACATTCCGCGGGGGCGGTACCGGTGGATCTGGCTGGCGCCGATGCCGACTTCGCGGTGGGCTGCACCTACAAATATCTGAACGGCGGCCCCGGGTCGCCCGCGTTTGTGTACGTTGCTCCCCGACACGCTCATGACACCGACCCGTTGCTGTCCGGCTGGATGGGGCATGAGTCCCCGTTCGCGTTCGATTTGGACTATCAGCCTGTCGAGGGCGTGGGGCGGATGCGGGTGGGAACCCCGCCGATCCTGGGCTTGGCAGCGCTTGATGCGGCGCTGGACGTCTGGGACGGACTCGATATGGCCGCAGTCAGAACCAAATCCATCGCGTTGTGTGAACGGTTCATCGCCGGGGTCGAGAAACGCTGTGCCAATCATGATCTGGAGTTGGTGTCACCCCGTGACCCGCAGTGTCGCGGCAGCCAGGTGTCTTTTCGCCATCCCCAGGGCTATGCGGTGGTCCAAGCGCTGATCGCCGACGGCGTGATCGGGGATTTCCGTACCCCCGATGTGATGCGGTTCGGGTTTTGTCCGTTGTACCTGCGGCATGTCGACGTCGACACCGCCGTCGCTGCCCTGGCGGCGATTTTGGACGGCCGCACCTGGGACAGACCCGCATTTATGACCCGGGCGGCGGTGACATGACTGCGCCCTCCAACCCTGATGCCCCGCAGACCGACTTCGACAACCGGATGTCCTACAGCGACTATTTGGGGTTGGAAAGGCTCCTGGGTGCCCAGCATCTGCTGTCGGGCGCGCATGACGAGATGTTGTTCATCATCCAGCATCAGACGTCGGAGTTGTGGATGAAGCTTGCGATCCATGAGATCGAAGCGGCACGGGAGGCCATCAAGGCCGGTCAGATGCGCCCCAGCTTCAAGATGCTCAGCCGGGTGGCCCGGATCTTTGAGCAGCTGAACTCAGCCTGGGACGTGCTGCGGACCATGACCCCAAGTGAGTACACCGACTTTCGCGACGACCTGGGCCAGTCCTCGGGTTTTCAGAGCTGGCAGTACCGCGCCATCGAGTATCTGGTCGGCAACAAGAACGCAGCCATGTTGCAACCGCACAGCCACGTCCCGGAGGTCCGCTTGCGTCTGGAGGCGCATCTGCGCACACCCAGCCTGTACGACGAGGTCTTGGCACTGTTGGCACGGGAGGGGTTTGCGATCGATCCCGCGGTGTTGGACCGTGACTGGACCCAACCGTACACAGCTCACGACAGCGTCAGATCCGCCTGGGAGGCGATCTACCGCGACCCGGCCGCCCACTGGACCACCTATGAGTTGGCCGAGAAACTGGTCGACTTCGAGGACTACTTCAGGCGGTGGCGCTTCAACCACGTCACCACCGTCGAACGGATCATCGGCATCAAACGCGGCACAGGCGGCACAGCCGGCGTCCCCTACCTGCGCCGGATGCTGGAGGTCGTGTTGTTCCCCGAACTGTGGGACGTCCGGACGTCGCTGTGAGGGGCAGCCCACTTTCGGACACTCAGCCCTATGAATTTGATTCAGTTCGGCCCGGCAAGTAACGCCCAGGGGGCTGACGAGGTGGTTAGTGGACTTTGGGGTCGGGCCACTCTCCGCTGACCACCCGGTTCATCTTGCTCTCACCGGGCTTAGCCAAATTGATGTCAGCCCCGTGCTGCTTGCCACCGGATCCCCCGGTCGCGGCAAAAGCCTGGCAACGATGATGCTGGCCTACCACCTGGCCCTCGAAGGCGGCCGGGTGATGCTGGTGGACCCCAA
>JBBSNE010000161.1:0-6413 GCA_038232815.1 Euzebyales bacterium
CCCCACCTGTCTCACCCCTCGTAGGCACAAAGGGGTCGTGGGTAGCGGGTTGACTTTGGCGTCGGTGTGGCGGACGGCCAAACGCTTGCCGACAACCTGGGGGCCTCCACCACATGGGCGCTCCCTCCATACCAGCCGATCCCCTCACACCCATGTGTCTCCGGCCCCCAAAACATCGGCCACTACTGTCCTTACCGCCACTCCCCCAGCCGCCAAAAAAGTGGGGGGAGGGCAACGACAGACCGCGGGCAGGGTCAGACGGCTGCGGGGTCAGGTTGAGCCTCCGTGTGTTTGGTCGCGGCTTTGGTCAGGGTGGCGCGGGACCAGCGGAGGGAGGGGGCGATCTCGTCGGCCTCGATTTCGGTGGTCCAGCGGGTGTCACCGTCTTTGGTGTCATAGGACCGTTTGATCAGCCGGCCGACCACGACAACCCGTGTGCCTTTGCTGAGGGATTCAGCGACGTTTTCGGCATAGTCACGCCAGATCGTGACATCGAAGTAGCCGTCAAGCTTGTCTTCCCATTGGTTGGATTCGGGATTGCGAACGCGGCGGTTGGTGGCCACGGACAGGTTGACCACGGCGTTGCCGTTGCCGGTGAATCGCAGTTCGGGGTCGGCGGTGAGATTGCCGACCACGGTGATGGTGTTGGTGGACATGACAGTGCCTTTCTGTTGTGGGGTTATCCGGGCAGGGTGGCGCCGCGTGCGGCCATGAACGGTTCAGGGTCGACGTAGCCGCCGTTGACTTTGATCTCAAAGTGCAGGTGGACACCGGTGGACAGACCTTTGGTGTCCATCCCGGCGATGTGTTGGCCGGTCTGCACCGTGTCGCTTGATCGCACGAATGCATCGGCCATGTGGTTGTAGGTCGACACGCCATGGTCTGGGCCGTGGTCGATCATGACCCGAAACCCGTAGCCGCTGGTCATTTGGGCGAAGATGACCTGGCCGTTGCCGATGGCATACAGCGGGGAGCCTTTCGGCCCGCCGATGTCGACGCCGTTGTGCATTTTCATGACACCGCTGATGGGGTGCATTCGCATTCCGAAGCGACGTTGACCCATCGGCAGGGGAGTGGGTGGCGTCCAGGTGCCCGCGACAACCCGCAGTGCCCCTTGTTCGGCGTACTGCTTGGACCGGTTGATCCTCGCCGGGACATACGCCTGTGTCTATGAAAACGGTGGGATCCCACCGTGTTTGGTGACGTTGCCGGGCCCGGCGTTGTAGCCGGCCAGCATGAGTTCATCGGATCCGCCGAAGTCGGCTTTGAGGTCGTTAAGCATTCCGGCGGCCGCGGGGATGGCGATGGCTGGGATGAACCGGTCTGCGTGGCTGATTCCCAGTCCGATTGCGGTGTCGGGCATGATTTGCATGATGCCGCCCGCGCCTACCCGAGAGTTGCGTCGTCCATAGATGACATCGGGGTTCCAGCTGCACTCTTTCCATGCGACGGCGGCCAGCATGTTCCATGGGACCTCGACGGATCATCCGGGGGCCACCCTGGTGACACGCCACTGGCCGTCGATGGACTGCAGGTTGACCAGCCATGTGGCGTCGACCCATTTGCCTGACGGATCGGTGACCTCACCGATCACGGTCATGGCCACCGCGGTGGCATCAGCTGGCAGGATCCGCTTGTCGCTGATCAAGACTTTGGTGGGAACCTCACCCAGGGCTGCGCTTCCCTGGACGTCGTTGGGATAGGCGGCCGCGCCGGCTCCCAGACGTGCCATATCGGCCTGTTCACCGCGAACCATGGCCACCACATAGTCCCAGGCTGTTTGAACGGCCTGAGTCGCCTCCTCAGGGGCGATCGGGGCGAGGGTCGGTGTCAGGACCGGTCCGGATCTTCGGTCGGTACGGCGGCTGCGGGGACAGCATCGGCTGGGGTTGTGGGCGCGGGGACGGCGACCGGCGCAGCCGGGGACGGGGGGGGAGTCCCGGCACGCCGGCCGCCGGTGCCGCATCGTAGGAGGCCGCAACGATTCGTCCAATTGCCACAATGACAATGGCGGCCGCGACGAAACAGACAAACAGGATTCGGGTGCGTGGGTCCAGGCGTCGGTCGGCCATCACACATCACCGATGTTGTGCTGATCAAAAGCGGATCGGCGGTGATGCGGACCGCAGTGGGGCCTCACCGGGTTGCGGGGGTGCCCAGTCGGTTGGCGCTGCGTCACCGGCAGCAGCGGAGGGTTGCCAGCGGCGCTGGTCGCTGGCGGGTTGCGGCGGCGCGACAGGCGGGGCGACACGCCGGCCGCTCGGGGGGGCCGGCAACGTCGGGGAAGAGTTTAGTGGAATGCGACGTCGACGTGAGGCGCGTTGACGCCGGGGGGTGGTGCTGTCTGCTGGTTCCGTGTGGTGTGGTGGGGGAGTGGGGACGGTGCCTGGCTGTGGTGGGCCATAGACCGGCGCGGCCGGGTGCATGGTCCCGTTGAGTTGTTCGGCTTCGCCGGCATCAGACCAGGTCCGTCCGCTCGGTGTGCGGGTCCAATAGCCCGAACGGTCGCCGGCAAGGTCACTTGACGGTGGCCAGTTGAAGGTCTGCCCGGCTGTGTTGACCGGGTTGTATTCCAGGTCGCCACCGACGTTTGACCAGGGGGCTGGACGGTGGCTGTTACCGCTCGGGCCGGCCACATCGCGCTCTCGCGTTCGGTCAGCTGTCGATCCGAAATCGATGTGGCCGTTGCGGCTGCCGGTGCCATTGGGGACGGGCGAACCGTTGGACCGCGAGCTGTCGTTGGATACGGGCGAACCGTTGGATCGCGAGTTGCCATTGGATGGTGAGCTGTCGGGTTGCGGCGTGTCCGCTGTGGTCCAGTCAAAGGGTTGCAGGGAGTCGCCTTGACCACGTCGCTGCCGGCGGCGTTGCAGGGAGCTTCGGCGGCTGCCGTTGCTGCCACGCTGCAACAGTCCGGTGCTGCCGGCGGCTGAGTGCTGGCCCGCGGTGTCATCACGTCCGCCCTTGGATTGGCTGTCGCTGCCATCGGCTGAATGAGTTGAGCGCTGGGCGGCGTTGCGAAGGCTGGCACGTCGGCGGCTTCCCGCGCCACCGCGCATGGCGATCGCGGTGGTTGCAACGGCTAGTGCGGTGCGGCCGGTGGATTCGACTCGGCTGACCGCACGGGTGCCTGCGTGGTCAGCTTCCTGGCCGCCGATGCCGCCGGTGACCATGTAGGTGAGCTGCTGCCGAAATGACAGGATGGCCGCCCCGGTCAAGATCACCGCGATGATGGTGGGAAACCAGCCGATGGTTGCAGAGGATGGCAACAGCAGCCCGTAGACCAGCACCATGACGCCGAGCAGGATTGTGATGGTGACCCGTTGAAAGAAGGTGCCGATGAGGGTCTGCAGGTAACGGACGACCAGGTTGCGGCCCATCGAGCCCGGATAGATCGCGATGACACCGATGACTGGTGAGACAGCGACGAGAAGAATCGCCAGAAGCTGCAGGAACAGCAGGGTTGCGGCGACGGTGATCAGTACCAGGCCGGCAGAGAGCGCGGCGATGAACAACAGCGAGGACAGCGCGAGCTGGGATCCGGAGTGATCACCCTGCAGCCACTCATACGCCACCGGATCCTGCGCTTTGATGCTTTCCTCCAACTCCTCGAGTTGGTCGGCGCGTTGTTCGGTGAGGTCGTCCATGTCGAGGTTGCCGGCACGCACGGCAGCGACTTCATCCATGGTGATGGTGGAGGCTTGCAGGTAGGCATAGCCCCACCGGTCGGCAGCCTCTTGGCTGCCGAGCTGCATGACCGCCCAAGGCTGGTAGGCCAACGTGCGGTAGATCCGATCTGAGGAACGGCGCAGGACCTGCTCATAGGTCCGGGGCACATCAAGGGCGCCGCGGGGGACGTAGCCGCCTTCTTCGCTGCGGCTGCGGTAGGTGGCGGTGTCGGGGACGTGTTCGGTGCCGGTGGTGTCGGGTTCGATGATGGACATGGCACTGAGGACCTGGCCGCTGAGTCCTGCGGTCCACTCGGTGCGGTCCGCAGATAGCTGCCAGGGGTGGCAAAGAACCACATGCTGATGGCCAGTACGGCAAGCATCCACACGAGCCCGCCGAGTCCTTCGGCGGTGCGGCGGCTGACGGTCTTGTAGCCGATCCAGATGAGACCGGTGACGATCGCGACTGAGGTCCAGCCGTCAAAGAATCAGTGGGCGGAGCCGGTCAACGATGTTTTGGATCTGGTCATACACCGGGGAGAGCAGTGTCGGGGCTGAATGCCCACTGCAGCAATGAGGTGGCGGTGGCGGTGATGATGTGGGCAAAGACGATCAGCATCTCTGCGATGCCCTGATTGATGCTTTGTGTGGGGTTGGTCAGGGTGTCCAGTGCGCCGGCGTTTGAGTCGCGAAGTCGCAGCGCGTCATACCCGACGGCCTCCAGCACGGTCGGGGCGTTGCTGCCACGAAACGGTGGCGGGGCCATCATGCTTTCCAGGCCGCCGCCGGCGATGATCAGCCCACGTTCACCGGCCAGGCCAAGGTCTTGGCTGCCGGGATTTGGGTCCACACCCACGATGGGGGCCGCAGTACTACCGGTGCCGTCCCCGCCGGTGGTGACGTCGACCTCATCGGGGTCGGTGGTGCCAGTGCCGACGTTGGGGTCGCTGGTGTCGGTGATGCCGTCACCATCGCAATCTTCCAGTGACCGATCGGGGTGTGGGAGGGTGTCGGGGGCCTGGGCGGTGCCTTGCCCCACTTGGCCGGCGATGACGCGACAGGCGGTGATTTCATCATCGGAGGGCTGGGCGGCCGCGGGTGCCATCATCAGCAGCACCAAGACCACCGCCAGGAGCACGACACGGATGGACTGCATGGTCAAACTCGATCGTTGGTGATGAGAAGTTGGCCGTCGTCGGTTTCCTCGATCCGATAAACACGATCGGTAGTGCCGGGGTTGGGGATGTCGTAGTAGCGGATCCGCACGATCCACCAGCGACGTCCAAATTCCTCGCCAGAGGAATGGATCTCCCGATCGATGGTGTGCACATCCGGATCAAGCCCCCAATTCCCCGCTTGGTTAAGGGAACGTTCGTTACGGTCAACGAATGCTTCGACGGTGGGATCAAGGCTCTGGGCCTCGGCAGACATGGCCCATTCGGTTGCCCAATCCTGATTGGCTTCGGCCACGGCGTAGTCGACAGCGAAATCCAGGACCTCGTCCTCACGGGTGTCGGGCTGACATCCGCTCGCGGCGATCGCAACGATCAGCAGCACACCGATGACGCGGCTCATCCCAGCATCCTTGAGCCGGTGCCTGCCGGCTCCTCAGCACCGTCAAGTGAGGATGTGCCTGGCCGGTCAGGGTCGGGCTGGTGGATGGCGTCACGCCGACGCCGTGGCGGCGGTGTGGTGGTCAGGGCCCGAAAGACCTCGGGGGAAGGGGTGACCTGGATCCGTCCGACGCGGCCGTACTGGTCACGCATGACGGCCTGGCCCCGCCGTAACGCCACAATGTCCTGGCGACTGTGCGCAGTGTCGCTGACCTGCAACGCTTTGAGGATATGACCGGCTTCGGGAAGGTCGTTGACACCAAACGCAAGGTGCACACCGACGCTGGTCATCAATCGCTCATCCAGCAGATCAGCCATGTTCTGCGTTGCCAACATCACAACGACATTTTGGGCCCGAGACAGCTTGGTCAATGAGATCAGCAGGTCACGACCAAGATCAGTTTTGCTGATCCGGTGGGCTTCATCGATCAACACCCCGGCCGGCATTGAACGGTCCGCCCGTTTGGCAAGCTGCTGCACCAGCAATGTGACCAGGTACATGACGGTGTAGGGCAGCTTTTGGCCCACGGTGGTGCCGGTGCCGGTGCCGCCGATGTTGGCCAGCCATGACACGTCGATGATTTGAATGCCTGGCTTGGCTTGCCGGCCAAGTTTGGTAGCGGTCAGATCGCCGCTGGCGGGCTGACCGAGCATGAGCCGGCCCATGTCCAGATTGGCGGGCGCCTCGACGCTGTCAGCCAGGGCGGCGGCATTTGGGTCGGCGTGGGAGTGCAATGCGTGGACCACCGCGGGCATGGAGGGATGACCACTGCGTCCGACCTGGTCACACACACGCAGCAACAATGCTTCGTTGTCATGCAGCAGCTTGGTGGGCAGGACCATGCTGAGCACGGTGTGAGCCAACACCGCTGCGGCCGCAGGGTCGTCGTGGAGGTGGTAGGGGTCAAGGACGCCGGCGGCTTTGCTGCCGTGGATCGGAATTGAGGTGACCTCGACGCCGGTGAGGTTCAGACAGTTCTGCAGGTCGCCTTTGGGGTCCACCAGCATCACCCGGCCGCCTTCGAGGGCCAGGTGGTAGGCCAGCATCATCGTTGCCAGGCTTTTGCCGCGACCGGGGGATCCGGTGGCAAGCAGCACGGGGCTGACATCAATTTGGCTAAGCCCGGTGAGA
>JBBSNE010000162.1:0-6402 GCA_038232815.1 Euzebyales bacterium
GGGGTCTTCCTGATCACCCGCGGGGCCACGATCGCCACGATGGACGAGCCGTGGGTCGCCATGGCGACGGTCAAGGGGGTCGGTGAGCGACGGATCGCCCTGCACCACGTGCTACGACCTGCGTTGTTGCCCACCTACACCCACCTGGTGCTGCGGCTTGGGGCCATCCTTGGTGGAACCGTGGTCGTGGAGACGGTCTTCGCCTACCCGGGACTCGGCCGGCTGATGTTCGAGGCGGCCATCGCCAGGGACTACCCGTTGCTGCGCGGAGGCTTCCTGCTGCTGACCGTTGGCGTGGTCACCGCCAACCTGGTGGCCGACCTCACCTATCCCCTGCTGGACCCTCGCGCCAGGCGCGCCAGCCGGGCGACGCCGTGAGCGCCAGCCCGACTACGCGACGGGCAGGCAGGGTGTCCTCGGCCGGCCGAGGAGTGCTCTACGTCGGCATCGGACTACTCGGCGCGGTGGCCGTGCTCGCGGTCCTGGCACCGCTGTTGTCGCCCTACGACCCGACCCAACGAGTCGGGCCCCCGTTCGCCGGCCCCAGCCGCCAGTTCCTGCTGGGGACCAATGACGTCGGTCAGGACCTGTTGAGCGAAGTCCTGCACGGCGCACGGGTTTCGCTGCTGGTGGGCACGACCGCAGCCCTTCTGGGCACGATCATGGGCTCGGCTGTGGGTCTGGCCGCCGGGCTGGCGGGTCGCGCGGTCGATGCGGTCCTGATGCGCCTGGTCGACCTGGTGCTGGCCCTGCCGCTGGTCCCGTTGACCATCGTGATCGGCGTGTACCTGGGGCCAGGAATCGGCACCCAAATCGCTGTCATCACGGCGGTGATGTGGGCCCGCCCGGCCCGCGAGCTGCGCTCGGCCGTGCTGTCGTTGCGCACCCGCGACGACATCCGTGCCGCCCGGATGATGGGTGCCGGAACGCTCCATCTGTGTCGACGCCACCTGGTGCCGGCACTACTGCCCGTCGTGGTGCCACAGTTCGTCCTTGCCGCGAAGACCGCCATTCTGCTGGAGGCCGCGCTGAGCTTCTTGGGCCTGGGGGACCCGAGTGCCCGCAGTTGGGGCACCACCCTGTCGCGGGCCTATCAACGGAGCGCGTTCCTGACCGGGGCATGGCTGTGGTGGGTCATCCCGCCGGGTGTGGGCATCACCGTGACCGTGCTCGGCTTCGCGCTGATCGGCAACCGCCTGGAGCAGCAAGCCGACCCGCGGCCGCTACCGCCGGGACCCATGCATGCGCCGTGGCCGACGGATCCAGCGGGCTCGACTGAAGACCCGCATGATCCGCCGGACGACCCTCTGGTGATCCGCCAGCTCACCGTCGGCTACCCCGACCAGAATCGTCGGTGGGCCATTGCCGTGGACCAAGCCGACCTCACGGTCGCCCCCGGACGTGCCGTCGGGCTGGTCGGTGCCTCCGGCTCGGGGAAGTCGTCACTGATCGCGGCCGCCCTGGGCCTGCTGGCACCTGGTGGGCAAGTGATCGAGGGGCGTCGGTGGTTGTGCGGCCGGGACGTCGACCAGCTGGCGCCCGAGGCACTCCGTCGCATCCGCGGGGATCGGGTCGCCCTGGTGCCCCAAAACGCGCAGGCTGTGCTGAACCCAGTCATGCGCATCGGTACCCAGATCGCCGAGGCGATCTTCGTCCACGACTCCGCGCCGCGGCACGGCCGGGGGCGGTCGGCAAAAATGCGCGATCGCGTCTGCGACCTGATGCACAGCGTCGAGCTGTCCGTCGACTGCATCGACGCGTTTCCTCACCAGCTCAGCGGCGGAATGCGGCAACGGGCAGTGATCGCGATGGCCCTGGCCAACGACCCGGACCTCCTCGTCGCCGATGAGCCCGCCAGCGGGCTGGATGTCGTGCTGGCCGCCAATCTGGTGGCCCTGCTGCAGCGTCTCAGGCGCCAGCGGTCCATGGCGCTGCTGCTGATCTCCCACGACCTTCCGCTGGTCCTCGGCCTCGTCGATGAGATCGCGGTGGTCGACCGGGGACATGTCGTGGAGGCGGGTTCGGTCCACTCGATCCGCACCGCGCCATCCCATCCGGTCACCGTCGGATTGCTCGACCGCGTCCCGCGGCTTCCGGTTCGCAGCCCGGCCACGACGGCGCTCCACCGTGACTCGTCCCCGGCGCCGGAGGCGGCGAAGGCGACACAGCCAGAGGCGAGGCGGACAACCGCTGTCCCCACCCTGTCCTTTCAGGGTGTGAGCAGGACCTACGGTCGAGGCACCCGCGCGGTCCAGGCGTTGCGTTCGGTCTCCTTCACAGTCAGCGCTGGCGAGCACGTGGGGGTGGTGGGCGCCAGCGGCGCGGGCAAGAGCACGCTGGCACTGCTGGCGGCAGGCGTCGAGCGGGCCGACGCCGGTCAGATCCTGTTGTCGGGCATCGAGGTGACCCACCTGACGGGTCGTGCCGGACGCCGCCTGGGAAGGCGACGGCACCTAATCTTCCAAGACCCCTACACCGCGCTGCCACCGGGGCGGCGCATCGCCGACGTCGTGGCGGAGCCGTTGGTGATCCATGGCCGCGACGACCCCGACGCTCGGCACGAATTGGTGCTGGCGGCCCTGTCGGACGTGGGCCTCAGCCCTGCGGTATCGATCGCGGAGCGGCGCACCGATGAGCTGTCGGGCGGCGAACGACAACGCGTGACGCTGGCCCGCGCCGTCATCGGGCGCCCGGCACTGCTCATCGCCGACGAGCCGACTGCCCAGTTGGACGCGGCCCTGCGGGTCGACCTGCTGGGCCTGCTCGCCGAGTTGGCCGAGCGGTTCGGCATGTCGGTGGTGCACATCACCCACGACCTGGCGATGGCAGCGACATGGGTGGATCGGCTGCTGATCATCGACCGTGGCGTCCTGGTGGAACAGGGGCCGACGGCCGCGGTCCTTGCCTCTCCTGAAGCGGAGGCGACGCGACGGCTGCTGGACGCAGCCGAACGGGTCCGCTCCGGCACGGTCGCGTGTCGGACCAGTAGGGCCCGGGGCACATGACGCTGAGGACTGGGGTGAAGCTCCGTCAGAACTCGCGCTCGGCGGTTGCCAGTGTCATGCCACCGGGATGGGCGACCTGGTCGTTGGTGATGCGGAGCTGCTCGGCCGTGCTGCGCCGCAGCATGGCCAGTTGCCGGGGGCTCAGTCGATCACACACCCAGTGCCAGTGGAGAGCCACGTGCTCACCGGCTCGGAGGTCGTCCAGCAGCACAGTGCCGCCGTGGCCGAGCATCGCCTCCTCGGTGATGGCGGTGCCGACCGACAGGCGCATGCCGTCCCATTGCAGTCGGCGGGACTCGACGGTGACGGTGTCGCCGTCGACGCGGAGGACCCGACCCCAACGGATGCGACAGCGGTCCAGCACCTCCAGGGCGGTGCCCTCGTGGTCACCGCGCAGCCGCCCGACCCACGGATAGACCCCGAAGACGTGATAGGCGTGGGTGGGCCGTGCCCCCAAGGGAATGGCCTCGGCGAGGTAGTCCCATTCCATGACGCCGAGGCGGTTGCGGAACCGGGTCATCAGGTGCTCGCCGAACGCCGTCGTCGAGACACGGTTCAGCAATGGGCCGCCCAGCCAGTAAGCCTCGACCACCTGAGGGTCGAACGGGTCGTTCACACCCGCCTGTCCGGCGATGAACGTCGTGTAGGGCCAGGCCCCCTCGAAGCCCTGCAACAACTCGATGAGACCCTGGTCGACCACACCCGCAGCGCCGTGGTCAAACAGCGCCGCATGGTCCACCGGCCCGCAATAGCCCAGCATGTTGGGCGGGTAGGCATACCGGGCCCACTGAAGGGCTCCGGCAAAGCTAGTCGATCCATCGTCCATGTCTCGCACCATTCCACGCGCCGGCAGCTCAGACCTCGACCCTACCGCTTGGCTCGTCGCAGGCGAGGTCGAGATGGGCTCGGGTCCTGGCCGCGCGCCGCCAAGACGAACTTTCGGTCCAGTGACTATGGTCGGTTTGGACCTGGTGGACCGAAGTCGGCACACGACCTGCGGTTTGCCACTTTCGGTCCTCGGGCTGAGCCCCGACCAGCCGGTTTGTGGACCGAGAGTTCGATGACGGTCCAGCTTCAGCCGGCCCGAAGTTCGTCGAACCGCAGGTCCGCGGGGGAGAGGGACGGGTGGTCGTCTACGGTGCCGTCTTGCCGACCCCGAGCGAGGACTTTGATCACTGGTTCGGAATCGCCCCGTACGCCCTGATGCCGCTGGGCCAGCACCTGCTGCTGCAAGCGCTGCCGTGGGAGCACCCCGACCCGGGCCCGAGCGTCCCGGCCCCTGCCTTCGCCCTGTAAGACTCTCGGTGCAATGACTCAGGCGAGCCGGAGGGCACGGCACGTGTGTGTCGGCTTGACGGACCAGCGCGGGTGCAAACCGCGGTGGATATGTCGATGCATCTGTGCGGAGGCGACGGGGCGCCGGCGGTCGTGCTGGCACGGGCCGATGACTTTGCCGACGCCCAGTCCGGCGCACCTCTGGCGGTACGGGCCGGTGCGCCAATGCTGCTGACCCAGCCCGACCAGCTTCACCCCGACCCGCTGGCCGAGATCCGCCGGATCCTATTCGTCTTCAGTGGCCCGGATGTGGTCAGCGAAGATTCAGTCGCGGAAATCGAGAGGATCTTCGACTGAGGGGACCAACCTGAACGGCCCACTGCCGCCTCGAGGAGGTTCGCGACGGACATCCGGCAGGTCGCCTTGGCCATGACCTCCGCGAACTGTCGTGCCAGGCACGAACCCAGCACCACAACGGCGGCGGTTCCAGCCCCCGGCCCCTGCTGATGGCCGAGCGCACATCACGTCGATGAGACGGTGCCGCCGGTCCGCGGAGGGGGCAAAGCCCACCTGACAGCTACTGCATCACCAACGACGTCGCTTCTTCCGCGCCGTGGGGTGGCGGACCCGCATGGCATTGGAAGGAGATCGTCAATGAGTGTCTGTCCCCTGCCGTCAAACGCCAATCTGGAACATCTGAAGAACCAGGCAAAGGTCGTCCAGCGTGCCGTCCGGGCCGGTGATGAGTGGGGGCTGGGGCTGGTCGCAGAGTTCCACCCCCGGCTTGCGCCCCTGGTCAACGACCCCGACCTCCTGGCCGAGTTCTGCCTCGCAGACGCCCAGTTCGTGATCGCTCCAGCCGATCAGCCCGTTGCCCGAGCCATTGGGGGGGGCCTGGTTCAACGAATGCATCATCCAGTCGATCTTGGACCTCTCCGATGCGGAGTTCATCCGCATGCGCAGGTTCCTGTGGAACTCCTACCTAGCCGCCTTGCAGGTGGTCGGCGGGTTGGAAGGCGTGGACGAAGACACCCCTCCGGATTGGTTCACCGACGCGGTGGACGCCCGCGGTTACGTTGGGACGAGACCGCCCGTCTGATCCGAACGTCTGGCTGAGGCCGGGCACCACGTGACCGCCCTGCACGAGGGCGCGATGGAACGGTCTACACCGGGTGGGGGTCAACCTCCTCCGAAAGGACCCACAAATGAAGTTGAAGACTGTCGCTCCGGCGCATAACGAACCGGGAGAAACTTTACGGCCGACACTGAATGCCGACGCACATGGTCTACGGGTAACGGTAATCGTTCCCGCGCACAACGAGGAGCGTGACATTGCCGCGACCCTGCGTGCCTTGTTCGTGCAGACTCGACCGGCAGACCGCGTCTTGGTTATCCCGAATGGATGCACGGACGACACGGCTGCGGTTGCTCGCAACTTTCCAGTCGAAGTCATTGAACTACCACGGCTCAAGCATCGCAAGTCAGAGGCGCTGAATCGTGGCTTTGATCTTTGCGAGGATGACACGGATCTCGTCGTCTGCCTCGACGCAGACACGGTTCTCGCTCCGAACGCCATTCGCGATTGGACTTGCGAGTTCGTGGCAGACCAGGACCTCGGTGGGTCTTCAAGCAAGTTCACGATGATCGGGTCGGACATCCTGACACGCCTGCAACGGGCCGAGTTCGCACGCTGGACCGACCTGCTCCACCAACAGCCGCCAGTAGGAGTTGTAGGTCCGTCGGGAACGGGGCTTGTAGCTGGCCACCACAACCGGTACATAATCAGCAACCGTGGGACCGCCGACCGGCAAACCGGCACCTTGACCGGCGACCGCGGCAAGATCGTCGACGGTCAGACCCATGGCCGCCAGCTCCCCCAACGCCACCCGGGCACGCAGGGTCTTGTCAATCATCTCGGCTCCAAGATCGCTGCAGTCCGCTGCGGTCCGAGTTGCGGTCGGCGGCCCTCGGGAAGGCGAGCGCTCTCAGGGGGAGTCTTCGTAGCAGGTGGCGATTGCGGCGGCGCGGTTGCGCAGGGAGGTGCGCAACGAGGGCGGGGTGAGGGCTTCCGCGTCCGTGCCGAGCTGCCACAGCGCCCATTCGGCGTGTCGTTGATCTTGGA
>JBBSNE010000163.1:0-6394 GCA_038232815.1 Euzebyales bacterium
ACCTCATCGGCCTCGACGGTGCCGACGGGATAGTTCCCCTCGTCATCCGCAGGGGGCAGGACCGCAGCGATGGTTTCGCCGTCGACCAGGACGTCGGCGGCATGTGATCCGGTAGCGGTGACCAAGGTCCCGCCGGTGAACAGGGTGCGCATGGTTTCTCCTTTATCGGTAGGCCGCTTCCACGGCCTCGCTGAACACGTCGCAGAAGGTGTCGATTTCTTCGGCCGTAACCGTCAACGGCGGGGCTATGCGTAACACGTTGCCGTACAGCCCGCCCTTGCCGACCAGCACGCTGCGGGCCCGACACTCCTCCAGAATGGCAACACCGGCGGCCGGGTCAGGCGTCAAAGACCCGTCGCCCGGCACCACCGTTTCGATCGCTTGCATCAGTCCTTTGCCCCGCACCTCAGCGATACCGTCCTGGTCGCCCGCGATCTTGTCAAGCCGTTCACGCAGGACCGCCCCCATCTGGGCCGCGTTTGCCTGCAGGTCGTGGTCCAGTGCGTAGCGCAGGTTGGCCAGGGCACCGGCGGTGGACAGCGGGTTGCCGCCGAAGGTCGAGATCGAGTTCGCGGGCATCGCGTCCATGATGTCGGCCCGGGCGACCACGCCCGCCAGGGCCAAGCCGTTACCGATGCCCTTGGCGAACGTCATCAGTTCGGGGGTGAAGTCGTGGGCCTGCCAGCCCCAGAAGTGCTCACCGGTACGGCCCCAGCCCGTCTGCACCTCATCGGCGATGAACGGGATCCCGCGTTCTGCCAGCACCTGATGGAACGCCCCGAACATGCCGTCGGGTGCCACGGTGAACCCACCCACACCCTGGATCGGCTCGGCGATCATGCAGGCCACGTCGCCGCTGGTCATCATGTCCAGCACGTCATGTAGATCCTGAAGGCAGGCGTCGATGTATGCGGCGTCGTCCAGGTCACGGAACGGCGAGCGCAGCCGGTAGCCGCCGTGGACGTACTTGACATCCAGACCTGACAGGCTGGTCGGCGACCACGAGCGGTTGCCGGTGATGGCGATCGTCGAAAACGACCGGCCGTGATAGCTGTTGCGGATCGCCAGCACCTGGTTGGATTTGCGCATCGCGGTGCACAGCAGCATCGCGGCATCGTTGGCCTCGCTGCCCGACGGGGTGAAAAAGACCTTGGCGTCGGGGATACCGGACTGCTCGGCGATCAGCTCGGCCAATTCGATCATCGGTTCGCTGAGATACAACGTCGAGGTGTGCAGGATCTTGGCCGCCTGGTCCTGCACCGCCTTGGTGACTTCCGGCAAGGCGTGGGCGGTCATCGTGGTCAGGATCCCACCGAAGAAATCCAGGTACTTGTTGCCCTCGACATCCCAGACGTGACGCCCCTCGCCATGGTCCAGCGCGATCGGCTGGTCGTAGAAGTGGCTCAGCCAGGTGGGGCTGACCGTGGCGCCGCGGGCGGCCAGTTCGGCGTTGGTGACCATGACGCTTCTACCCCTCCACCAGGGGTCCGTACATGTCGGGTCGGCGGTCGCGGTAGAACGCCCATTGGTTCCGGACTTCGGCGACCTGGGACAGGTCCAGGTCACGCACAACCAGTTCCTCATCGTGGGCGCTGGCGGCACCGTCGACGATCTGTCCCCGTGGGTCGGCGAAGTAGGAGGTGCCGTAGAAGTCGTTGTCGCCCAGCGGTTCGATGCCGATCCGGTTGATCGCCCCGACGAAGTACATGTTGGCGGCGGCCGAGGCGGTCTGTTCCAACTCCCACAGGTATTGGCTGAGGCCCCGGCTGGTGGCGGAGGGGTTGAACACGATCTGTGCGCCGGCCAGACCCAGGGCGCGCCAGCCTTCGGGGAAGTGGCGGTCATAGCAGATGTAGACCCCGACCTTGCCGACGGCGGTGTCAAAGACCGGGTAGCCCAGGTTGCCGGGGCGGAAGTAGAACTTCTCCCAAAAGCCCTTGACCTGTGGGATGTGGGTCTTGCGGTACTTGCCCAGGTAGGTGCCGTCGGCGTCGATCACCGCGGCGGTGTTGTACAGGATGCCCGGCTGCTCCTCCTCATAGACCGGCAGCACCAACACCATGCCCAGCTCCTTGGCCAGGGCCGCGAACCGCTGCGTGGTCGACCCGTCGGGCACTGCTTCGGCGTAGTCGTAGAACTCCGCGTCCTGGACCTGGCAGAAGTAGGGGCCGTAGAACAACTCCTGGAAACACATGACCTGCGCCCCCTGCTTCGCGGCGTCCCGCGCGGAGCGTTCGTGCTCGTCCAGCATCGATTCCTTGTCGCCGGTCCACTTCAACTGTGCGATCGCTGCCTTCACGATGTCTGCCATCGTTGCTGCCTCTCGTTTGGTCGTCCATTGGGGGGAGAACTCGTTAGCTTGCACCCCCGAGGCTAATTTCGGAAGGGGGGTCAGGCCAAATATGGCCTTTTCGCGTCGGCGTTGGCCTTGGTTGAGGGTTAGGATCGCCGTCTGTGTCATGGTTGTCGACGTGGCATCAATCTCCAGCATCCCGCCCCCCACGATTGCCGATGTTCGTGATGCGACTCACCGCATCGCAGCGTATGCGGTGGTGACACCGCTGTTGGAGTCGCCCCGCATGAACCAGCGGCTGGGCGGCCGATTGCTGGTGAAGGCAGAGTCGCTGCAGCGCACCGGCGCGTTCAAGTTCCGGGGGGCGATCAATCGGATCAGCCGAATGTCGGATGACGAACGAGCACGTGGGGTTCTGGCCTTTTCCTCCGGCAACCATGCCCAAGCGGTGGCTCATGCGGCGGCGTTGTTCGGCACATCCTCCGTCATCGTGATGCCCGAAGACGCCCCGGACGTCAAGATCAAAAACACGCGTGAGTACGGCGCCGAGGTGGTCATCTACGACCGCTACACCCAGGACCGAGAGGCGGTGGGACAGGCCATCGCCGACGACCGTGGCCTGGTGATGGTCCCGCCGTTCAACGACCCGCACATCATCGCCGGGCAGGGGACGTTGGGGTTGGAGGTCATCGCTCAGGCCGCCGAGATGGGGGCGGATCTGGACACCTTCGTGGTCCCCACCAGCGGCGGCGGGTTGACCGCGGGGTGTGCTTTGGCGTTTGAGGCAGAGTCGCCTGCCACCGCACTGTGGGGCGTCGAACCGGAGGCATTCGACGACACCCGTCGGTCGCTGGAAAACGGAGAGAGGCTGCGCAACGACCCGGACGCCCGGTCTATCTGTGACGCGGTGCAGACCGAAACTCCCGGCTGGCTTACGTTCCCGATCAATCAGCGTCTGCTGACCGGCGCGGTGACGGTGACCGATGACGAGGCGTTACAGGCCATGGCCGTGGCGGCCACCGAGTACAAGATCGTGGTCGAACCCGGTGGCGCGATCGCACTGGCGGCGGTGCTGTCTGGCAAGATCGAGGTGCCGGGGCGGACCGTGGCGGTCGTGTGCTCGGGGGGAAACACCGACCAGGGAATGCTGGCCCGGGCCTTGGAGGGCTGAGGGCCCAGGCGTAACGTTGTCCACGCCCGCCTTGGTCCACACTTGAGGGAGATGACGACCGTGACCGCACCGATTGCCGAACTGCCTGATGCATTTCGTCCAATGACCGTCGTCGAGTTCAACCAACTCGCCGAGCTGGGCGCCTTCGACGACGACGTCCAGGTCGAGTTGGTGGGAGGAGTGATCGTTGAGATGGCCCCGATCGGCGAACACCACGCGAGGCACGTGACCCGCTTGAACACCCTGTTGGCGCAGCAGTGTGGTCAGGAATACCTGATCAGTCCGCAGAACCCCATTTTTGCCGACGACATCTCCCAGCCCCAGCCTGATCTTGCGGTGCTGCCGCGAAGTGAGTGGGAAGGTGCCGACGCACACCCGAGCACTGCGGTGCTGGTGATCGAGGTGGCCCTGACCAGCAGGCGGTTCGACCTGGGCGAGAAGGCACGCAGGTACGCCATGGCGGGCTACCCGGAGTACTGGGTTGTCGATATCGACCAGCGGCTGGTTCATGTGCATCGTGACCCAAACCCTGACGGGACCTGGGGATCGGTCGCGCCGCAAGCGGACGGCACGATCCAGGCCGTAGCGGTCACCACGGTCAGCGTCGACGTGGGTTGGGTCTTCGACCGATAGGTCACGGTTATCTGCCGATCTCCATCACCTGCGCGCCGGGTAGCGCGATCAATGCGGCAGTGGCAATTCGGAGTTTCACCGATCGTCCGCCGCCGCCGATGATCACGCGATCGAGTTCGGCGATGGGGGCGTCGATGAACAACGGCACGTCGTCGGGCAGGCCGACAGGCGTGACACCGCCCGGGACCATTCCGGTCTGTTCGACTGTGGCCTCTGCCGGGGCGAAACTCGCCTTTCGGGCACCGACGAGCAGCCGCGAATGACGGTTCAGGTCAAGTCGCCGTGTGGCTTGGACCAGGCAAGCGGCGTAGCGGGGCTCACCGGTTTTGGCGACGACCAGAATGCAGTTGGCCGACTCCTCAAGCGCATGACCGTAGGTTTCGCAGAATGCTGCGGTGTCGGCCAGCTCGGGGTCGATGTGCATGACCTCGACGTCTGGATCCAGTGTTTGCGCACTGGCCACGACTTGTGCCTCCAAGGCATCGGTATCGATCTCCATCAACGACACGATAGGTGTCGGGGTCAGCTTTGGACCGGGATGCCAGACCGAGTTGCCGCGGCCACCATGTCGACGACGTCCTCCAGCCGGCCACGCCGCCCGTAGGCCTGCCGTTGCAGGCTGGCTGAGTTCCCCCGGGTCAGTACCTGCTTCACCAGGGTGCCAATTTCCTCGTAGTCGCCACTGTCCTCCAGGGCGGGCCGAACATGCTCGATCAACGTGGCCAATTCGGTTGCGGCCGGCACCTGGGTTCGCTCGTCCAGGTCCAACAATTGATCGCTCAACCCGTATCTGGCCGCCCGCCATTTGGCTGCCCGCAACAGTTCGGGGCGGTAGAACCGTTCCGGTTCACCCGCTTCCACCGCCCGGCGTTCGGTCCAGGCCAACGCCCGGCACAGCCCGGCCTGTAGGACGGCGTCGTCGACGGTCAGACCCACATCGGCGATGCGGAACTCAAGCGTGGGGTTTTCCACTGACAGGCGCAGGTCCCAGTAGATCTGCCCTTTGTCCAACACGGCGCCCGACGTGATCATTGCCTCCACGATCGCGTCGTACTGAGCAGCAGACTCAAAGGGTTCGGGCAACGTGGCGCTTGGCCACCGGCCCCATAGGACGGTCCGATAGCTGGCAAAGCCGGTGTCGCGGCCATCCCAAAACGGCGAGCCAGCCGACAACGCCAGCAGCGCCGGCAGCCAACGACGCAGACGGTTCATGACCGCCACCGCTAGATCACGATCTTCAAACTCCACGTGGACATGCGTGCCGCAGGTCGACATCTCATTCACGATGCCCGCGTGCAGGTCGGCGATCTGGATGTACCGGTCAGTCCGAACCACCTGGGGGTCATGGGTCCCCAACAGCGGGAGTGTGCCAGCCGCCGCCAGCGTCTGTCCCTGTTCTGCCGCCGCCAGGAGCAATTCCGTCCGCAGGGCCATGACTTGCTGACGAATCTCAACCAGTGTCTCGCAGGGCTTGGAAGCGGTCTCGATCATGCTCATGTGAATTTCACGTTCGACCTGGGCGGCAACCTCGCGTCCCCGGTTCTCGACGGCGGCCGCGATCTCCTCTGCCCCGTCCACAGTCCGCCGGGTCGCCGGGTCGACCAGATGGAACTCTTCTTCGATCCCGACCGTGGGTGGGGTCACAGGGACTGGCTGACCCGGATGGCGTTGACCATCACCGCGACACCCACTGCCAAGGCGGACTCGTCGATGTCGAAGTGACGGCTGTGCAACGGGGCGGTGATGCCCTCGGCGGCGTTGCCGACACCCAGCCGGAACATGCACACGTCCACGCCGGTGTCGCCGAAGTGGAAGAAGTCTTCAGACCCGGTGGAGGGATGTGGTTCGACCAGCACCCGTTCGGCCCCCAACACCTCTGTCGCTGCCGTGGCCAACAGGGTCGTCGGGGCGGGGTCGTTGTTGCCCACCGGATAACCGTTGTTGACCTCGACCGTGGCCGTCGCACGGTGCGTGTGGGCCACCGCCTCAGCCACCTCATTGATCCGTTTCAGCAAAAATTCCCGGGTCGTCTGCTCCAACGCCCGCATGGTCAGTTCCAGTCGGACTTCGTCTGCGATGACGTTGGGGCGGCTGCCGCCATGGATTGAGCCGAAGGTCAGCACCGCGGTCTGCAGTGGATCGATCTCACGGGTCAGGATCTGCTGGGCAGTCATGATGAGGTTGGCGGCGACGGGGATCGGGTCGATGGCCGTTTCAGGATGGGCCGCATGCCCGCCCGCCCCGTGGATCGTGATCGCGATCTCATCGACCGAGGCAGTCACGGCACCGTGGCGATA
>JBBSNE010000164.1:0-6381 GCA_038232815.1 Euzebyales bacterium
TCGTGATGTCTGCCTGATCCCAAGCTCTGCCCACGGCACCAACGCCGCGAGCGCGGTCATGGCCGGGATGCGGGTCGTCGTAGTGGCCTGTGACGAGGGGGGCAACGTCGACCTTGCCGACATGCGGGCCAAGGCCGAAGCCCACAGCGACACCCTGGCGGCGGTCATGGTCACCTATCCCTCCACCCATGGGGTCTTTGAGATCGACATCACCGACCTGTGCGCAGTGGTGCACGACCATGGCGGTCAGGTCTACATGGACGGGGCGAACCTGAATGCCCTGGTGGGGGTGGCACAGCCCGGCAGGTTCGGTGCCGATGTCAGCCACTTAAACCTGCACAAGACTTTCTGCATCCCCCACGGGGGCGGTGGGCCCGGGGTCGGTCCGGTCGCCTGCGGCGCCCACCTGGCACCGTTCCTGCCCGGCAGAGGAGAGGTCGGCAACGTGTCGGCGGCACCCTACGGATCAGCCGGGATCCTGGCCATTCCCTGGGCCTACATCCGCATGATGGGTGCCGAGGGGCTGACCGCTGCAACCAGGGCGGCGATCCTGTCCGCAAACTATCTGGCGACCCGTTTGGCCGACGCCTATCCCGTGTTGTACAGCGGCCACTCTGGCACCGTGGCCCACGAGTGCATCCTGGACATCCGCCCGATCACCAAGGCCACCGGGGTCACGGGTGAGGACGTCGCCAAACGCCTGATCGACTTCGGCTTCCACGCCCCGACCATGTCCTTCCCCGTGGCCGGGACCCTGATGATCGAGCCAACCGAGTCAGAACCGCTGGCCGAATTGGACCGTTTTGTCGCTGCGATGTTGACGATTCGCGAGGAGATCGCTGCGATCGACGGCGGGGACAACGCCTATGCGAACAGCACGTTGGCAGCCGCGCCGTTCACCGCCGAAGACCTTTTGGAGGAGGGGTGGGACCGCCCGTACAGCCGCCGCACTGCGGCCTATCCGGCCGGCACCACACAGGTCACCCGTAAATACTGGCCTCCTGTCGGGCGGGTCGACAATGCCTACGGCGACAAGAATCTGGTCTGCGCCTGCCCGCCAATCGAGGACTACGCGAGCAGCGAGGAGTAACCGGTCTGGACGTCGGCGGTGGTCCGGTAACCCTCCGACAGGGGTTCGACGGTCTCACCCCGAAGGACAGCGTGGGCCTTGCGGACGGTGTCACTGTCGGCTTGGCGCAGCGCCCAGACGGCCAACCGTTGGATCAGTGCGGGGGGTTCGCAGGGTCGGGGGTGTAGGCCATCGGCACGGTCGGGGGCAACGGCCTGTGTCAGAACGGCCACAGCGTCGATCACCTCCAACGGAGCGAAGCGGCGCCCTTCGACGCGCCGGGACAGGTCGGTCAGGAACGGGAATGCCTCATCGGGCATCACGGGGCGGTGTGTGGGGTGCATGAGACCACCATGAACCTGGCTCCCCATCTTGACGAGCGGCAGGAATGACACCTACCATAACAATCCTGCCAACCACCTCTACATCATAGGGTCTGACCGTGACCGATCTTTTGCCCCTCCCCGCCCCCACGGGCACCGAGCCCGTGGTCGCGGTGCTGGTGATGCAGGGTGACAACAGCTTCGAGGTCGGCATTGCCGCGGAGGTCTTCGGCATTCGACGTGGCGAGGTACTGCGCCACCCCTCGGTCACCCAGTGGTATGACTTCAGGCTGTGCGGCACCTCCACCGACGACCGTGTGGCCGGGGTTGGTGGGTCGACGATGACCTTGGCCTATGGTCTTGACACCTTGGCCGCCGCCGACATCGTGATCGTGCCGTACTGTCCCAAACCGGTGGATGCCGAACGGTTCCCCCCGGGCGAGATGGCACCGGACGTGGTTGACGACGACGTGGTGCAAGCGGTCCGGGATGCGCACCGGGCCGGGGCCACCATCATGTCGTTCTGCTCGGGCGCCTTCATCCTGGCCCAGGCCGGATTGCTTGATCGACGCCAGGCCACCACCCACTGGATGTATGCCAACGCGTTTCGACGGCGTTTTCCTCAGGTCCAGTTCGTCGAGGACGTCTTGTACATCGACAACGGTGATGTCCTGACCTCCGCCGGTTCAGGTTCCGGGGTGGATCTGGCTCTGCACTACATCCGCCGCGAACATGGTGCTGAGGTGGCTGACCTGGTGGCCCGTCGCATGGTGGTGCCCCCGCACCGCGACGGGGGACAGGCCCAATACGTCGCCGCCCCCGCCCCCGAGGTGTCGCAGGGGACCTTTGCCGAACTGCTGGATTGGATGTTGACAAACCTGGATGCCGATCTGACCGTCGACGGATTGGCTGCGAAGTCGGCGATGAGTCCCAGAAGCTTCGCCCGCCACTTTCAACAGGCCACGGGCACGACGCCGCACCGGTGGTTGACAAGCCGACGGATCGACCATGCCCGACATCTGTTGGAGGCCACCGATTGGTCCATCGACCGGGTCGCGACTGCCTCAGGACTGGGCAGTCCTGCAAACCTTCGTGCCCGTCTGGCCGACTGTGTCGGGGTGACGCCAACGGCCTATCGGCGGCGTTTCGCGAGGGTGTGAGCCCGGTGCGGGGACAGCGGTCGCGGCCCTCCATCGGTTCGTTCGTGGTGTCCATCGCCGCGTTGGTGTTGGCCAACCTGGTGACCGTCGCAGGCGTCGTGCTGTTCGGGTGGTCGTTGATGCAGATCCTGGTGGTCTTTTGGATCGAGTCCGCAATCGTCGGTCTGCTGAACGTTCCCAAGATCGCGATGGCCCGCGGCGGTGCCACGGCAACCGAACTGGCCGGGGACGGTCGGTCGGTTGGCACCAAGGCCTTCCTGGTGCCCTTCTTCATCTTTCACTACGGCCTGTTCTGGGTTGTGCACGGCGTGTTCCTATGGACGTTGCCCCTCACCGCGCAACTGTGGAGCGACGCCCCGTTCGGGTCAACCTCGCCGGACTTCGGTCGCGTCGACGGCGGCGAGGTGCTGTATGCCACGGTGGTGCTGTTGGCCAGTCATGTCGTGTCCTTCGTCGTGCACTACGTGGGACGAAAGGAGTACCTACAAGTCACAGCCAATCAGCAGATGTTCGCCGTCTACGGCCGGGTCGCGGTCCTGCACGCCGTGATTCTGGCAGGCGGCCTTGTCGCCGGTCGGTTGGGATCACCCTTGGGCATCCTGGCGGTGCTGGTGGGGGGCAAGGTCGTGCTTGACGTGCTGTTTCACTACAACGAGCACCGCAAGCAACACCATGTCCCACCAGAACCCCTGCCACAGACCTGGGCGGCGGTGGACACCTGGGGCTCCACGCCCCAATTCGACGACGGTGACTAGACGGCGTCGGATGCGCTGCTGATTGCTGCCTCTGCGGGCGCAGGGCGGCCGAAGTAGTAGCCCTGGGCCATGGGACAGCCCAGATCAACCAACACCCGGGCCTGTTCGGCAGTCTCAACCCCCTCGGCGACGACGTCGAGATCCAGCGCCGTGCCCAGATCGATGACCGCCTGGGTCATTGCCCGGGATTTCGCATCAGAGGTGATCTCAGCGACGAAGGACCGATCGATCTTGACGATCCGCACCGGCAGCTTTTGCAGGTAGGTCAATGACGAGTATCCGGTGCCGAAGTCATCGATTGCCAGACGGACCCCTTGGGCTGCCAACGCCCGCACCCCGATCAGCGTCATCGGCGATGCTTGAAGCAGCGCCGTCTCGGTCAACTCCAGAACCAAGAACTCCGCCGGCCATCCGCTGTTGGCCAAGGCTCGCTCCACCCGGGCCCTGAAGTCCGGCCGCGCCACTTCGATGGCGGAAACGTTCACGCCCATCCTGAAGTCCCCGACATGCCGCCGCAGGTACACTGCCTGGCGGCAGGCCTCGGTCAGCACCCAATCGCCCACCTCGACGATCAGGTCGGATTCCTCCGCGACGTCCAGAAATGCGTCGGGTGCCAACAAACCCCGTTCAGGATGTTGCCAGCGGACCAGTGCCTCTCGCCCGATGACGGCACGTTCCAGCAGATGAACGATCGGCTGATGATGCAGACGCAGTTGACCGGCGGCGATGGCAATGCGAAGGTCGGTTTCGATCTGCAGCCGTTGACGTGCTCGGTTTCGCAGCTTTTCGTCATAGACCTCAAATCGGCCGCGCCCCCCGGCCTTGGCCGCGTACATGGCAGTGTCGGCTTGTCGCAGCACAACCCCGGGCTGATCGCCACGGGCGGCAAAGGACACCCCGATGGACAGGCTGACCTGCAGCATGTGACCACCGACGATGATCGGTTCATCGGTGATGGCACGAATCCGCTCGGCCCGTGCCAAGGCATCGTCGCGGCTGTGCAGCTGCTCGCAGATGACCAGGAACTCATCACCACTCAATCGGCCGACGGTGTCGGCACGCCGTATGGCACGGCGCATGCGGCGGGCTATCTCGATGAGTAACAGGTCACGCGCGTCATGCCCCAACGACTCGTTGATGCGTTTGAACCTGTCGACGTCACAGAACAACACCGCGACGCTGTTGGGGGAATCGGCAGCACGCTCCAATGCATCCGCCAGTCGGTCCAGCAGCAGTTTGCGGTTTGGCAGGGCCGTGAGCGCATCGTGGTTCGCCTGGTACGCAAGAGCGTCCTGGGTTTGCTTGTGTGCGGTGACGTCCTCGGTGTGTGCGATCAGGTAGACCGGCCGTCCATCCTCTTGGTGCACTGCCGACGCCCACACGGATGCGTGCAGCATCTGCCCGTCCCGCCGGCGCAGTCTGACCAGACAGCTTTTTGATCCTTGGTCGGTAGCCATCGTGTCGTCAAGGAACGCCTGGAACTCATCGCGGTCATCCTCCAAGACAAACTCGGCCCATGTGCGCCCCAGCATCTCGTGGGCATCGGCTTGGACCAGGTGTGCCATCACGGCGTTGACCCGCATGAACCGGCCATCGGGCAACACGATGGCTTTGGCGGGCGGACCCATGTCAAAGGTCAACCGAAAGCGGTGTTCGGCCTGCCGTAGGGCCTGCTGTGCGACTTCCCGGTCCGTGACGTCGCGGCCCACCATGTCCAAAACGTCGATGATGCCCTGCTCACCGGGGTGGAAGAAGGTGCTGGTCTCGAGGTGACGATACGACCCGTCGGCATGGCGGACCCGGTAGGTCGCCACTGGCCGCCGCAGTAGATCTGGGTTGTCCGCAACGGCTTGGGCGTCATCAGGGTGCAGCCAATCCCGTCCGCTGGTTCCGATGATCGTTTCCGGCGACATGCCGAGCACACGTGCCGAGGAGTCCGACACCCTCATGATCGTGCCGTCACGGTCCAGTCTGGCCACCAGCTCGTCGTTGGCCTCCCCGCCGCGGGTGATCGACAGCGCGTCGTGACGACCGCGTGCCCGTTCCCGTTCTGCGGTGATGTCAGCGAAGGTGCACAACACCGCCTGGGCCGTGTCGTCGCTGTCGTCTTGACCGTCGATGGGTATGGCGTTGACCCTCAACCAACGCAGCGTGCCGCTTGACTGCACACCCATGATCTGGTTCATCTGCGGTTCACCGGTGCGCAGGCTGCGGACACTGGGATGGTCGGTGCCTGGCCAGGGTGAACCGTCGGCGTGCAGCGATTGCCATAGCGGATCAAGTGACGATCGTCCGCTCATCTGCTCGATGCCCAGCCCCAAAAGCTCTTTTGCGGCCTTATTGGCGGCGACGATGCTGGATCCGGCGTCCATCAGGACCGCCCCTTCCTGCATGCCCGCCAGCAACGCGGCGATGTTGCGCTGGTCGAACCACGCGGCGTCGGGATCATTCCCAGTCATGGACAACCGACTGCCAGACGAGGGAGCGCGGGCGTGGTGCATGGTTGGTGGCCGTATCGGCACCGGTTGCCACAGACTTTAGTCCGACGTGTCGTTCGGGCCGGTCAGCGGCTGTGTCGCTCAAGAAAGGAGACCAGGGTGGTGACGCCGAAGCCGGTCCCCCCCACGGGCTGATGGCCGGTCGCATCGGTGTCGTCCACAAACGACGGACCTGCGATGTCCAGATGGACCCACGGCACATTGCCGACGAACCGTCTGAGGAACAGGCCGGCCACCACGGCCCCCGCTTGACCCTCCCGGCCCAGGTTGTTGACGTCTGCCACCGAGGACTCCAACCACGGCTCCAGCTCGTCGGGCAGGGGAAGGTGCCACAGCGACTCACCTGCCCGTTCAGCAGCAGCCATGACGTCGGTGATCAGGGCCATGTCGTTGCCCATCGCCGCGGCCGTCCAGGGTCCCAGCGCAACAACCGCGGCGCCCGTCAGCGTCGCCACGTCAAGGATGGCGTCAGGGTTCATCGACACGCCGTACCCCAACGCGTCGGCCAAGACCAGGCGGCCCTCCGCGTCGGTGTGTCGCACCTCCACGGTGGTGCCGTCATAGGTCGTGATGACA
>JBBSNE010000165.1:0-6361 GCA_038232815.1 Euzebyales bacterium
CATCCACCGCGGACCTCCGCCGGGGCGGTAGGGCAGGCCAGGTAGACGGTGTGATGGCCGTCTGGGGCAAGACCCGAGTCAAGGGCGCTGGGCGTGAACGCGTAGGTCGGGACCGGATCCTCGGGCAACCGGCGGTCCTGCCCCGCGGAAAACCCCTCTTCCAATGCCGAAAAGCGTTCCACGAAGCTTTGCAGGCCGGCGTAATCTGCCGGCTCCGCAGCGCGATACGGGGGCAGGCGGTCGGTGGCGACGTGCACCAACATCTGCACGGCGTTGCCGTGGTGGGCGGCCGCCAGATCGCCTCCAACGCGACCCCCGAGTGGCGGGTCCAACAGATCCAACAAGGCCACCCGCGGATCGATGGCACTGACCACGACAGGTGCTACGACCTGTTGACCGTCCTCCAGCCTGACACCCCGGACCTGCCCGTCGCGTTGCACGATCTGTGCTACAGGGGCGTCGCATTCGACGGTCCCGCCAAGCGACCGCAACCGCGTCACCAATGCATCAGTCAACGCCTGTGAGCCACCTCGGGCATGCCATTGCCCGTGGCGGTGATAGACCGCCTGCCAGATGGCTGAGAACGCGGTCCCAAAATCGTTGGGGCTGGCGCTGCCATGGGCGGCAAAGGCCCCGATGGGCGCAAGCACCGCATCGCTGGACAGATATCGCCGCAACATCGGGCCATACGGCATCGCCAACAATTCGGCCAATCCGAACACCCCGCCGTGGCGTCGCAACGCTTGGGCCAGCGGGCCGATCCGGTGGGGCAACATCTGCAGTTCGCGCTGCCATGACGCACCGGCATTGATCCCGGTCACCGCCAACTCCATGATCGGCCAGGCATCTTCGATAAATCGACGGTAGGGCTCGGCTTGGTCAGGAACGACCGCTCGTATCGATTCCACCGTCTTGTCGACATCCCGCCAAAAGCGGATGGTTTCACCTTCTGGGGAGATGGACACCGCAAAGGGGTCCATCTCGACGTAGTCAAGACCAGCTGCAGCCAACTCGAGTTCGTCGCCGATGTCGGTCATGTTGATCAGGTTGTGGGCCACCGAATGGGTGTCGAACCGATAGCCCGGGACCGTCTCGTCAGTTCGCGATCCGCCCCCGGGCTTGTCGGATTGCTCAAAGACCGTGACGTCGATTCCCTCCCTGGCCAGGTAACAGGCCGCGACCAGTCCGTTGTGACCGGCGCCGATGACGATGGCTGTGGGGGGCATATCCACACGATTCCACCACTGCCGTGACCGAAACCCGCCAGACCACTGCATGTAGGGGTGTCAGACTGAACGACGTGGTGGTGGAACTGGATTTCGAGGCGTGCTACGGCGCGGTGTGTTCGCGTGACCGCCGCTTCGATGGTCACTTCGTCACCGGTGTCTTGAGTACGGGCATCTTTTGTCGGCCGTCTTGTCCGGCACGGACCCCGCAGCAGCAAAATGTGCGGTTCTTCCCCTCCCCGGCCGCCGCACAGCAGGTGGGTTTGCGCGCCTGCCGGCGGTGCCGACCCGAGTTGGCCCCCGACGCCGTGGGTAATGATCCCCAAAGCGAGTTGGCGTCACGGGCCCTTCGTCTGATCGATGACGGAGTCGGTGACGGCGGAGTCACCGACCTGGCTGCCCGCCTGTACGTCAGCCCGCGACATCTGCAACGGATCCTGGTCAACACCTTCGGGGCCGGGCCGGCAGCATTGGTCAGGATGCGGCGGGTCCGACTGGCCCGTCTGATGGTCGACCAAACGGATCTGCCTTTGGGCCGTGTCGCCTATGCCGCCGGGTTCGGCAGCGTCCGGCAGTTCAACGATTCGTTCAAACAGACTTTTCATCTGACCCCCGGGGATGTCCGCCGTGGCCGGTCACCCATCGGCGGGCAGCACGCCTCGGTCACGTTGCCTGTCCGACCACCGTTGGACGGTGACTGGGTCCTGCGCTGGGCCGCCCTGCATGCCGTCCCCTCACGAGACCGCATCGAGGGGGACTGCTGGATCCGTCACACCGACGACGGACCGATCACGTTGAGCCCTGCACCCGACGGTCTACGGGTCGGCGTCGATGTCGACTTGATGGCCGATCTTCGGCCCGCGGCGTCCCTGGCCCGCCAGACCTTCGACCTGGACGCAGACATCGATGCCATCCATGCAGCGCTTGGTCAAGACCCGGTGTTGGGACCCCTGCTGCGTGCCTGCCCCGGCGTTCGTATACCTGGGGCGGCGCATCCGTTCGAAGGCGCGGTAAGGGTCATCTTGGGTCAGCAGGTCTCTGCCAAAGGGGCGACCACCCTGATGGCCCGGCTGGCGTCACAGACCGACAAACCCGGTCTGCCTGACCCCCGGTGGGTGCAAGACGCCCCCCTGGAAACGCTGATCGGCCTGACCCGGCAACGGGCCGGCGCCGTCCGTGCTCTAGCCGCCGCCGTCCATCGCGGTCTGGACCTGTCCCCCGGTGCCGACCACGACAAGACGGTCAATAACCTGTTGGACCTGCCGGGCGTGGGGCCCTGGACGGCACACACGATCGCACTGGTGGTGTTGCGGCAACCGGATGCCTGGCCCAGCGGCGATCTGGCACTACGCCGTGCGGTGGAGGATCTGACGGGCCGTACGTGTTCCACCACCGAGTTGAACACGATGGCCACGCGCTGGCGCCCCTGGCGGGGCTACGCCGCCATGCTGCTGTGGCGTCATTACCTGGACCTATGAGAAGGGCACCATGATGCACACCCTGCGATTCACCACCCCACCCGGCCCACTGACGGTCATCATCGATGACGACGCATGTGTCCGCGCCGGTGGGTTCACCGATGATGCTGCGGATCTGTCGGCGCGGCTGGGTCTGCACCAACCACCACCAACCAGCCCCCCGCCCCCAAGCCTGGCCGAGGCAGTTGCCGCGTGGCTGCACGGCGAGCTGACCGCCTTGGACCGCATCCCTGTCACACAACAGGGCACACGGTTCCAACAAAAGATCTGGGACGCCTTACGCAAGATTCCAGCCGGGACCACCGCCTCCTACGGCGACCTGGCCCATACGGTCGGACGTCCCAACGCCACCCGTGCCGTGGGCAGTGCCTGTGGTCGTAACCTGCTCGCACCGTTCGTCCCCTGTCACCGGGCCGTCCGTCGTGACGGCTCGCTGGGGGGCTACGCTTACGGCCTTGCGGTCAAACAATGGCTGCTGGAGCACGAGACTGGGTAACACCTGTCAATGCAACCTGTTCACACCCAACGAAACAAACTGTGTGATCTGCTGGACTCGTTGAACGACGAGCAGTGGCAGGCCACCACCATGTGTGAGGGATGGGACGCCGGGGACATCGCCGCCCACATGCTGGTTCGGGAACGGGAGCCCTGGTACTCAGTCGGCCTGGTGATCCCCCAACTCGGGGATATGCACACGTCGCGGATGGCGGTCCGAAAGGCCGCTGGCAGAGCGGCGATGATCGCTGATCTTCGGGCCGGGCCGCCGCGGCCGTTTGCCTGGGGGATCGTCGGTCGTGTCCAAGTCAGTGAGGACTACATCCACACCGAGGACGTGCGCCGCGGTGGCGCAACAGACGCGCCCGCCGGCGACGGCCAGCCGGCCGTCGACCTGACCCCTGACGACGGCACCGGTGACGACCGGGTCGCCAACATCCTGTGGGAGGCCGTGTCACGGTTCTCTCTGCAGACCTTCGGCGGCGTGAAGGCCGATGGTGTGGTCGCGTTGACCGACGGCACCAAGACCAAGGCCTATCGGGTGGGTGGCAAGATTGCCCGGCCCGCTCGCAATGCCTCCCCGGCCGAAACGGTGTCCATCAGCGCCCCGGTGGGTGATCTGTTGTTGTTCACCACCGGTCGTCGTGGCGCACATGTCAGCATTGACGGTCCAGAGGATCTGTCCCGGGCGGTGTCACACAGCCGACGACAAGTCTAGGTCCACCGACTGTGGCAGGCTCATGTTCATGGACCTCCTACGCACGCCTGACGACCGCTTTGACGACCTGCCGGACTGGGACTTTGAACCCCGGTATGCCACCACCGACGAGATTCGAGTGGCCTATGTCGACGAGGGCCCGGCGGACGCGAAGCCCGTCCTGCTGCTGCACGGGGAACCCAGCTGGTCCTACCTCTACCGCCACATGATCCCGCCGCTGGTCAGCGCCGGTCACCGGGTCATCGCTCCCGACCTGGTCGGCTTCGGTCGCTCCGACAAGCCGACGGACCGAACAGCCCATTCCTATGCCAACCATGTCGAGTGGATGCGCGCGCTGCTTTTGGACCACCTGGACCTCGGAGACATCACCATGTTCTGCCAAGACTGGGGTGGGTTGATCGGCTTGCGTCTGTTGGCCGAACACCCCGAACACTTCGCTGGTGCGGTGGTTGCCAACACGGGCATGCCCACCGGGGATCAAACGATGCCCGAGGCGTTTCAACAGTGGCAACGCTTCAGCCAAACCGTCGAAGTCTTCCCGATCGGCACGATGGTGCAGGGCGCCACGCTGCGGGAACTTGACCCTGATGAAATGGCCGCGTATGACGCCCCCTTCCCGGACGAGTCCTACAAAGAAGGCCCCCGCATCATGCCTTCCCTCGTGCCGACGCAACCCGATGACCCGGCATCCCCCGCCAATCGGGCCGGCTGGGAGTCCCTGCAACGATTTGACAAACCCCTGGTCACGGCGTTCAGCGACAGCGACCCGATCACCGGGGGTGGGCACCGGGTGTTTCACAAACTCGTGCCGGGCGCGGATGGACAGAACCACGTGACCGTGCACGGGGGACACTTCCTGCAAGAGGATGCACCACAAGAACTGATCGGCGCTATCCGCCGACTCATGGAGGTCCAGGAAACCTGAGTGCGTCTGGAATAGATCCTGACAGACTGGGGTTCTAGCCATCCCCCTGTCGTAAGGAAGTAATCATGGCTGAGCAGCTTCGTGAGTCTGACCGTACCGAGTCCGCCGTTCTTCCCCTCCTTCCTCTACCCGGTGGCGTCGTCGTGCCCGGAATGGTTGTCACAATTGCCGTGGAATCAGGTGATGCCCGCGCCGCCATCAAAGCTGCCGGCGACGCCGATGACCGGGTCGTGTTGGTCCCAAAGATCGTCGGCGAGGACGGGAAAAGTCGGTTCTCCAAGGTCGGGACCATCGCTTCGATCGAACAGCGTGATCGCCTTCGTGGCGGTCGCGAGGGCATCTTGATCCGTGGTCTGGCACGTGCGGTCATCGGCACCGCTGCCCCCGTCGGTGGGGATGCGACCTGGATCACCGTCGACCCGGTCGAGGAGAACGCCAGCGAAGACCTGGACGGGCTGATCCAGGACTACCAGGCCGTGGTCGAAGGAATCCTTGCGCACCGTGGCGGCCAGTCGATTGCCGCTGCGCTGCGCGAGATCTCTGACCCCGGTCAGCTGGCCGACACCGTCGTGTACTCCCCCGACAGCTCCATCGAACAGAAGGTGCAGATCCTTGAGACCCTGGACGTTCGCGAGCGTCTGGAGTTGGCCCTGGGCTGGGCCCGTGAAACCCTGGCTGAGTTGGACGTCCGGTCCAAGATCCGCGACGACGTGACCGATTCGATGGAACAGCGCCAACGTGAATACATCCTGCGGGAACAACTGAAGGCCATCCAAAGCGAACTGCGCGACCTCGGGGGTGGCGACGGCGAGGATGGCGACAGCCTGGATACCTACCGGACCAAGGTCGCTGAGCTGCCCCTGCCCGAGGAGGTCCGCTCGTTCGTCACCAAAGAGATCGACCGGTTGGAACGCGTCGGGGAGCAATCCCCCGAGCAGTCCTGGATCCGGACCTGGCTTGACCGCGTCTTCGAACTGCCCTGGGGTCAGCACTCCACCGACAACCTGGATCTGCAGGCGGCTCGGACAATCCTGAACGATGACCACACCGGGTTGGACGAGGTCAAAGAACGGCTGATCGAGCAGCTGGCGGTCCGCAAACTGCGGATCGAGCGGGGTATCGACCAACCCCAGGGTGATCAGGCCGACAAGACCCCGCCGGTGTTATCCACGGCTGAGGGCGACGACTCCGGCGCCTCGGCTGAGGCGGACCCGACCGACGCCCCTGTCGTTCGCAGCCGTCGCGGCCAAGGGGCGATCCTGGCACTGGTGGGACCGCCGGGGGTCGGCAAGACCTCCCTGGGTGAGTCCGTCGCCCGGGCCCTGGGACGACGTTTTGTCCGGGTGGCCCTGGGAGGCGTTCGGGACGAGGCCGAGATCCGTGGCCACCGCCGCACCTACGTCGGCGCACAGCCCGGCCGCATCGTCCGGGCGCTCAGCGAAGCCGGGACGATGAATCCGGTGCTGTTGTTGGACGAGATCGACAAGGTCGGTGGCGACTGGCGCGGGGATCCCTCTTC
>JBBSNE010000166.1:0-6314 GCA_038232815.1 Euzebyales bacterium
CATCGTCAGCAATGTGGTGGGTGACCTTGCCCAGGTGCGGGGCATCGTTCCTGAGGGCACCAACTCCCACACCTTCGAACCCCGCCCCAGCGTGGCCGAGCTGTTGAGTACCGCCGACGTCATCTTCATCAACGGGCTGCAATTGGAAGAACCGACCAAGGATCTGGCGCAGGCCAACATGGCCGACGACGCCGAACTGGTGGAACTCGGCACAACGGTGTTGCCCGAGGCCGACTACCTCTATGACTTCTCATTCCCCGAGGAGGAGGGCAAACCCAATCCCCACCTGTGGACCGACCCGCGGTACGCGGTGGCATACGCCGAGGTCATTCGGGACACCATGTCCGACGTGGATCCTGACAACGCCGACACCTATGCCGCCAACACCCAGTCGTTCACCGACCTGGTCGATGATTTCGACGCAGCGATGCGCGACGCCTTTGACACCATCCCCGACGGCAACAAGAAACTGTTGACCTACCACGACGCGTATGCCTACTTCGCCGTGGATTACGACTGGGAGGTGATCGGTGCCATCCAGGTGTCAGACTTCGAAGAGCCGACCGCACGTGAGGTCGCGGATCTGATCCGGCAGGTCGAACAAGAGCAGGTGCCTGCGATCTTCGGCTCTGAGGTGTTTCCCAGTCCGGTGTTGGAACAAATCGGGCAGGAGGCGGGCGTCGAGTACGTCGACGTGTTGCGTGACGACGACCTTCCGGGTGAACCCGGAGATCCGGAGCACTCCTGGTTGGGGCTGATGCGGTTCGATTTCGTCACCATGACCGACGCATTGGGTGGGGACCCGGCAGCGCTTGAGTCATTCGAGGTCCGCAACGTCGCCCCGGATGAAGCTGACTATCCCCAATGAGCGCTCCCCCGAGGCAGCTGGCGCCGGAGACACTGGTCGACATCCGTTCGATCACCTGTGGATACGGCGATGCCCCGGTTCTGCGGGACGTAACGGTGACCCTTTCACGCGGACAGTTCACCGGGGTCGTGGGCCCATCGGGATCTGGAAAGACAAGCCTGCTGCGTGCCATCACCGGTCACATGCCGCTGCACCGCGGAAGCATCGTCAAACCGGAGCGGCTACGTGTCGCCTACGTGCCCCAGGTCGAAACAGTGGACTGGAACTTTCCGGTGACGGTGGCCGAGTGCGTGTTGATGGCCCGTCCCACCACCCGCCTTCTGCCGTGGGCTACGCGGGAAGAAAAGGCCCTGGTTGACCAGACCCTGGACCGCTTGGGCCTGGGCGGGTTGCAGCACCGCCACATCCGTGAGCTCTCCGGTGGCCAACAGCAACGGGTGTTCCTTGCCCGTGCCCTGTTGCGTCGTCCGCAGTTGGTGTTGTTGGACGAGCCGACGTCCGGTTTGGACGTCAAGACCCGCCACGAGATCCTTCACCTGCTGGACGAGCTGCACCAGGACGGCCTGACGATCGTGTTGACCACCCATGATCTGAACGGGATGGCGGCCCATCTGCCCCATCTGATCTGTCTGAACGTGGAGGTGCTGGCCCAGGGGACCCCGCAGGAGGTGTTGACCACGGCAGTCCTTGAGCGGACCTACGGGGCCACCATGCGGGTGCTGGATCACGGCGGCATGCCCGTGGTGGTCGATGACTACACGCCACGCGACCGTGCGACCCACCTGCGGAGCGCCTAGATGCTTGACGCCTTCCTTGCCCCCTTCGCGTTTGAGTTCTTCCGCAACGGTCTGATCGTTGCGACCCTGGCCGGTGCGTTGTGCGGCCTGATCGGGGTCTATGTGGTCCTGCGGAGCATGAGCTACATCGGCCACGGGCTGGCCCACGCCATCTTCGGTGGCTTCGCCGCGTCGAGTCTGATCGGGGTCAATGCGTTGTTGGGCGCCGGGGTCTGGGGCTTCGGCGCAGCGTTGGCGATCAACACCGTCACCCGCCGCCGGCCCATCGGTGCCGATGCGGCGATCGGCGTGATCACCACGGCGTCGTTCGCCTTCGGCCTGGCCCTGTTCGCGGTGTTCGGGGGGTCGGGGGGCAGCTTCGACGCGCTGCTGTTCGGTTCCATCCTGGGGGTGGCAACCAGGGACGTGTGGCTGACCGCAGCGACATTGGCCCTGGCCACCACGGTCGTGATCGTGCGCTACCGGGCCCTGGCCTTCGTCACCTTTGACGCCGAGGTCGCCGAGGTCAGCGGGATCCGCGTGCAACGACTGGAAGCACTGCTGATGCTGGTGTTGGCAACGGCAATCCTGGTCACCATGCAGATCCTGGGTGTCACCCTGATCGCCGCCACCCTGGTCATCCCCGCCACGGTGGCACGGATGGTGACCAATTCCTTCGCCAGGATGCTGTGGTTGTCCACCGCGATCGGGGCCGGATGCGGTCTGGTTGGCATGATCGCCAGTTATCACCTGAACGTGCAGTCCGGACCGGCCATCGTGCTGGTCGGCGCCGTCCTGTTCGGCTTGGCGTATGCGGCGACGGGCAGTTCGGGACTACGGCGGACCGCTGGCCTGGACCATCCGGAAGCCGCCCCGATACGTCCCACCCCGGTGTCGATGAACTGACGGGTCGTACGTCGCCGGCTCCGCCATCAGCGGTGTCCGGATATCCTCACCGGCGCGGGTCATCGGTGTAGCAATTTGGCCGGAAAGGGCACGTATCGGCAATGGTCCTTCCTGATGAAGAGATTCAACGTGCGTTGGTTGTGGGTGCCCATCCCGACGACATCGACTTCGGCTGTGTCGGCACTGTCGCCCGATGGATCGACGCGGGGGTGGCCGTCACCTACCTGCTGGTGACCCGCGGGGACCAGGGTGGGTTCGACGCGACGCCGCGGGAACAGATGGCGGGGTTACGTGAGGCCGAGCAACGCGCAGCCGCCAAGGCCGTCGGCGTCACCGATGTCCAGTTCCTTGACGGATACCGGGACGGGTGGGTCCAGGCGACCCCGGAACTGGTCAAAGACATCTCACGCGTCATCCGTCAGGTCCAGCCGCAACGCATGATCATCCAGTCGCCGGAACGCAACTACGACCGCCTGCCTGCCTCCCATCCCGATCACATGGCCACCGGCGATGCCTGCATCCGGGCCATCTACCCCGCTGCCCGTAACCCCTTTGCCTTCCCCGAACTGCTGGAAGAGGAGGGGTTACAGCCCTGGACGGTAAACGAGGTGTTCATCGGGGCCCATCCCGGCGCCAGTCATGCGGTCGACGTGACCGACACCTTTGACAAAAAGATCGCCGCCCTCCGTGAACATGTCAGCCAGACGGCGCATCGATCTGAGCAGTTGGAGCCAATGGTCCGCGGATGGTTGGCCGACCAGGCGAAGTCCGTCGGTTTGCCGGAGGGACGGCTGGCCGAGGTGTTTCACATCGTCGAGCTGACCTGACATGCCTGTCGCTGACCAGCCTGTGCGAGTTGACCGCGACGGCCCCCTACCCGATTGGCCGGTACCGCTTCTGATCACCAGCCCCCGCGGGTGGTCCGCGGAGCGGATTGTGGCGCTTCAACGCCATGCCTGCCTGGGCGCGGTGGTCACCGTCGTCGACGCGCCGGACGAATCGGACTGGGCGGCCCTGGTCGGAGCCGACCCCGGACCCGTGATCGAGCAGGGGGAGGTGGTGGTGCAGCCGACCGCAGACCCGGTGGCCCGCAACGTGCCCACACAGGTGCTGGCCCGGGCACGCGTGGCAACCCTGCTGCCAAGGGCGGGAACACGGACGGTTTTGGAAACCCGCCTGCACCTGCGCCGACAGGCGGTCGTGACGGTCAAGACAGGGTCGGGCATGGTCGTCGGCGCTGCGTGCCTACCGGGCCTGACCGACCCCGATGATCCGGTCGGCGCGGTTTTGAGGCGGTTGTGGCGCGGGGTGGCGACGCCGGCCACCGCAACCCTGGGGATCGGCATCATCGGGTACGGGCAGCATGGCGGCATGGGCTGGCTACACGGCTCGGCAGCGACGGCGGTCCAGGGACTCCACCTTGCGGCGATCGCGGAGTTGGACCCGGCCCGTCGTGCCGACGCGGGGCGGCGCTTTACTGACGTAGCCCTGCATGATTCCGTCGACGGCTTGCTGGCTGACGACGCGGTGGACGTGGTGGTGGTGGCCACGCCCCCCTCCACCCATTACGACATTGCCTGCCGTGCTCTGCATGAGGGCCGCCATGTCGTGGTCGAAAAGCCGTTGTGTTTCACCGCCGCGCAGGCCGATGGGTTGTTGCACGAGTCCGCGCGGGCCGATCGTTTGTTGACGGTCCATCAGAATCGTCGTTGGGACGCCGACTACCGGGCGATCCGCCGTCTGATCGCTGAGGGGCGGATCGGTGAGGTCTTCAACGTCGAAACCTTCGTCGGTGGCTTCGAGCACCCCTGCACCATGTGGCACTCCGACCGAACCGTCAGCGGTGGGCGTCTGTTCGACTGGGGCGCCCACCTGATCGATCAGACGCTGCAGTTGTACGACGGGGTGATGCCGTCAGAGGTGTCGGCGATCGGTCACAAGCGGGTGTGGCACGATGTAACCAATCTGGACCAGGTGCGTGTCCGGATGCGTTTCGACGACGGGCGGGAAGCTGAGTTCTTGGACAGCGACATCTTGGCTGTGCGCCGACCCAAGTACGTGATACAGGGAACCTCGGGGACCATCGTCGGGACCTATCAACCCCTTGTGGATGAACGGGTGACGGCGGAGTCGGGCTACCAACGCCGCGAACATCACCACGCCGAGGGGCCTGCCCGCCTGACCCTGACCGAACATCACCCGGGTTGGGGACTGCAGAGCGTCGATGTTCCCGGCTTGCCGGCGGCATCGTTTCCGTTCCACCGCGCCCTGGCCGACCACCTGCAACTGGGTGATCCCGTGCCGGTGGACCCTGCCGATGTCCGGACCGTCACCGCGGTGCTGGAGGCGGCCAACATCAGCGCGCATGACGGCGGCCGGACGATTCCACTGTCGTGAGCCGTGTGACGGGGCGTGCGCTGGGTCTCGGGGTGTTGGGAGCGTCATCGCAGGTCTACCGCGCGGTCGTTGTCGACGCGATCCATGCGACCGACGGTGTGCAGTTGGTCCATGAGGCCAGCCGCTCTCTGCGCGTCGAAGCCGGGTCGATCAGGCGGTCGACGGAGTACCAGGAGGTCTTGGCCGACCCGGACGTCGACATCGTCTACCTGCCGCTGCCGAACCACCTGCACGAGGAATGGGTCCTGGCCTGTGCCGACGCCGGCAAACACATCTTGTGTGAGAAGCCCCTGGCGATCCATGAAGCGTCGGCCCGACGGATGGTGGATGGCTGCGAGGCCGCGGGCGTGGTGTTGCTGGAGGCGTACATGTCGCCGTTCCACCCGCGCTCGACGGCGGTGCAACAGGCGGTTTCCGATGGAGTGGTGGACCAGGTTCTTCACGGCGAAGCACGGATGTCGGGCTTCTTACCGGCCGACAATCATCGCTGGGCGGTGGCCAACGGTGGGGGGGCACTGTTGGACGTTGGGATCTATTGCCTGGAACCCATCTTGACCGCCATGGGGTGGCAGGGCGGGGCGCCAGAGACGGTCGCCGCGGCATCTCGGTTTGGCGGCGACGGGGTCGACGAAACCACCTCAGCGTGGCTGGCCTTTGGCGACGGGCGGACGGCCCACCTGTGGGTCAGTTTCGCCGCCCCGGACCAGCAACGGCTGGTGTTGACCGGGCGGGGCGGATCCATTGAGGTGACCCATCACGCCACACCCGACCGTGGCGACGATGGATACGACCTGCGCCATCCCGACGGTTCTGTGCAGCCGGTCGCCACCGGGGCCGGTGATTGCCATGAGGGGATGGTCGCCCACATGCGGGATGTCGTGAACGGGGTGGCTAAGCCGTTGCGTGACGGCCGGCGCTCGGTGGCCCTGGCGGGGCTGATCGATCGCATCGCGGCGGCGGCCGGTCACCAGCGGGTCAACGGTGGCTGATGCGCTGACCAGGCACCTGCGCAGCTGGGTCGGGGCCTGGCCTCCCCCAAGGGGCGGGGTGCACGTGGTCGGCGACCCACGCCGGGAACAGCCGTCTTGGGACGGCAAGGTCCGCCTGTTGCACGGCGTCAGCGACGGCATCGGAACGGTCATCGCGGTTCCTCCCGTCCATGTCCAGGAGGTCCGACGAGTCATCGGCGCCGATCTGCATGATCCGACCTTGGGTACGCGCCTGGGCGGGGTTCTGGGTCTGCATAATGTCGTCTTCGGTACGGGCGCTTTTCGCTGGACCCATCTGCCGACGCCCTTACCGGACCAGGGGACGTGGGTGGAGGCCGACGACGGGCGACTTCCGGAATGGTTGACGCCGTTCAACGG
>JBBSNE010000167.1:0-6292 GCA_038232815.1 Euzebyales bacterium
CTAGGATCAGCCGAATGACGCTGGTCACGCTGGACGACATCACTGCGGCGCGTGCACGGATCGCCGAACTGGCCCAGGTGACCCCGGTGGAGGAATCACGGGCCGTCACCGCCATGACCGGGCACCGCACCCTGTTGAAGTTCGAACATCTGCAGCGAACAGGCTCGTTCAAGATCCGTGGGGCACACAACCGCATCCTGCAGTTGACCCCGGCCGAGCGAACCGCAGGGGTTGTGTGTGCGTCGGCGGGCAATCACGCGCAGGGTGTTGCGCTGTCTGCTGCCAGCGTCGAGGTGGACTGCACGGTGTTCATGCCGGCCGATGCCGCACTGCCGAAAGTCGACGCCACCAAGGGCTATGGCGCCAAGGTCGTGTTGACCGGCGCGACCTTCGATGACGCCCTGGCGGCGGCGAAAGACCACATTCAGGCGACCGGGGCGACGTTCATCCCCCCTTTCGAACATCGCGACATCATCGCGGGGCAGGGGACGGTGGCGCTGGAACTGCTGGAGCAGGTCCCCCAGATGGGAGCGGTCCTGGTGGCAGTGGGCGGCGGCGGTTTGATCGCCGGGATGGGTGCCGCAATCAAGGCCCTACGTCCCGACGTCCGCGTGATCGGGGTAGAGGCAGCCGGCGCGGCAAGTGTCACGGCCTCGCTTGCGGCCGGCCGACCGGTGACCTTGCCGACCCTGTCGACCTTCGCCGACGGCATCGCGGTCAAACGGCCGGGCGAATTGACCCTGGCCCACATCCAGGCGTATGTCGATGACATGGTCACCGTGACCGACGAGGCCATCGCACGCGCGGTATTGTTGTTGGTCGAGCGGGCCAAACAGGTGGTCGAACCCTCTGGGGCTGCCCCTCTGGCCGCACTGTTGGAAGGTGGACTGGCCATCAAGGGCCCTGTGGTTGCGGTGCTGTGCGGGGGCAATGTCGATCCGTTGTTGTTGAACCGGATCATCCAGTCGGGGTTGTATGAAGAGGGGCGCTACCTGGTCATCACCACCCGGATCTCGGATCGTCCTGGCGCGCTGGCCAGGCTGTTGCAGTTGATCGCCGACGCCAAAGCAAACGTTGTCGCGGTGGGCCATCACCGCCTGAACACCAGGCTGGGATTGCTGGAGGTGGAGGTCGAGGTGGAGCTTGAAACCAGAGGCCACCGTCACATCACCGCGGTCGTCCAAGCCTTGGAACAGGGCGGGTACCCGGTTGACCCCGACCTGCCCACACCGACCTAGAAGGGGCCCCCGGGATGTCGTGGTTGGCGTGGCTGGTCACCGTTGCGGTGACGCTGCTGGTCGGGCTTCGGTTCGCCGCCTTGGAAACCCCGATCGTCGTGCAGGTGCTGGCGTTTTATCCCTACCTCATGATCGTGGCGGTGCTGCTGGCCGTGATTCCGTGGCTGGTCAAACGACGTGGGGCCGCGATCGTTGTCACGACAGTGGTGCTGTTGGGCCTGGCGCCCCTGCTGGCGCGCGTGGTCGGGACACAAACATATGACGATGCCGATGGCAGCGACCTGATCACGGTGGCAACCGTCAACACCTTGTACGGACGGGCCGATGCCGAGGAGATTGTGGCCATAGCCGATGAGGTGGAGGTGCTCGCGTTGCAGGAGATCACCACGGATGCTCTTCGGCGACTGTCACGGGCCGGGCTGGACACCGTTTTGCCCTACCACGAAATCGATCTCCGGCCGGGCGCCGGTGGCAGCGGGATCTGGTCGCGCTACCCCCTGCAGTCCGAACCCGTGCCGGCCAGCATCTTCTCCTCCCCGCAAGTGTTGGTGCAACGGCCAGGGCGATACGCCATCCGAGTCCGTGGCGTCCACGTGGTTCCGCCGGTGGCGTCCGGCTTCAGCGCGTGGCGACCCCAACGGTCCAGGTGATGATGGGGGATTTCAACGCGACGATGGACCACCATGCGCTGCGTGAGGTGGTGCGGGCCGGCTGGTCACCGGTCGGCAGTGCCGTGGGAAAAGGGCTGGCTGCGACGTGGCCGGCGGGGTCGTCCCGGCTGCCCGGAATCGCGATCGACCACATCCTTGTGGGACCCGACGGCGGGCCATCCTCACTGGAGATCCGCCGGGTCAGCGGGACCGACCACAAGGCACTCATCGCCGAGCTCTTCATTCCCCTGCGGTGAGTCACACGAGGGAGTGTCAACGGGTTGCCACGATGTCTGCCATCTCTGCGATGATCCGGTTCACCTCGAAGTCCTTGGGGGTGTAGACCGCGGCCACCCCTGCCTCCCGCAATTTCTGCGCGTCGCCAGGGGGAATGATGCCGCCCACCACCACAGGGATGTCAGCCGCGCCCGCCGTGACCAGCCCGTCCAACACCTCGGGAATCAACTGCCCGTGCGAACCGGACAGGATGGACAGCCCGATCAGATGGACGTCTTCCTCCACGGCTGCCTGCACGATTTGGGCGGGGGTCAGCCGGATGCCCTCATAGATCACCTCGAACCCGGCATCGCGGGCCCGTACCGCGATCTGTTCCGCACCTGAGGAGTGCCCGTCCAAACCTGGCTTGCCGACCAACAGTCGGATCTTGCCGCCCACCCGCTCTTCGGCCCGGCCGACGGCCGCCCGGGCCTCCTCCAGCCCCCCGGATGGGTGGATCCCGGCCGAAGCGCCTGACACCCCGGTGGGTCCCCGGTAGGCACCCCACTCCTCGCGTAGCGTTTGGGTCCACTCACCGGTGGTCACTCCGGCCTTGGCGGCGGCGATCGAGGGGGGCATGACGTTGTCGCCTTCGGCAATGGCGCGGCGCAGGTCGGCCAAGGCAGAGCGGACCGCGGTGGTGTCGCGTTCGGCGCGGAAGCCGTCCAACCGCTGGATCTGTTCTGCTTCGCTGGCTGGGTCGACCGTCATGATCCCCCCGTCGACCCCCTCCATCAATGGCGACGGTTCGGTCTGGACGAACTCGTTGACCCCGACCACGGTCTGGGCACCCGATTCGATACGCCGCATCCGGGCGGCGTTGGAACCCACCAGTTCGGCCTTCATGTAGTCAACGGCGCCGACGGCCCCGCCCATGTCCTGCACCCGGCTGTATTCATCACGAGCGGCGGTCGCGAGTTGGTCGGTCAGCCCTTTCATGACATGGCTGCCGCTGAAGATGTCGTCGTACTCCAACAGGTCGGTCTCATAGGCCAAGACCTGTTGCATGCGCAGGCTGAGTTGTTGGTCCCACGGCCGGGGCAGGCCCAATGCCTCGTTCCAGGTCGGCAGTTGGACCGCACGTGCACGGGCATCCTTTGACAGGGTGACGGCCAGCATCTCCAGCACGATGCGGGCGATGTTGTTCTCTGGTTGGGCCTCGGTCAGCCCCAGCGAATTGACCTGCACCCCGTAGCGGAAGCGCCGCAGCTTGGGATCGGTGATCCCGTAGCGGTCTCGACCCAATTCCTCCCACAGTTGTCCCATGGCCCGCAGTTTGGCGATCTCTTCGACGAACCTGATACCCGCGTTGACGAAGAAGCTGATACGGCCGAAGACCTGCGCGAACTCCTCGTCGCTGACCTGGGGACGGTCGCGGATCTCATCAAGGACCGCGGTGGCGGTTGCCATGGCGTAGGCAACCTCTTGTACGGGGGTTGCCCCGACCTCTTGCAGGTGATAGCTGCAGACGTTGATCGGGTTCCACTTCGGCACCTCCCGCACCATGAAGGTGATGATGTCACCGGTCAGCCGCAGGGATTCGGCAGGACCGAAGACGTAGGTTCCTCGTGACAGGTATTCCTTGATGATGTCGTTTTGGGTCGTCCCCCGAAGCGCGGTGCGATCCGCGCCCTGCTGGTCGGCGACGGCGATGTAGAGCGCCAGCAGCCATGCGGCGGTGGCGTTGATCGTCATCGAGGTGTTCATCTGTTCCATAGGGAGGCCGTCGAACAGCGTGGTCATGTCGGCGATGGAACTGATCGGCACGCCGACCTTGCCCACCTCGCCCCGGGCCAGCACGTGGTCGGCGTCATACCCGGTCTGGGTCGGCAGGTCGAACGCGACGCTAAGGCCTGTCTGTCCCTTGGCCAGGTTGCTGCGATACAACGCATTGGAGGCCTTGGCCGAGGAATGCCCGGAATAGGTCCGAATCAGCCAGGGGCGGTCGCGGTCGGCAGTGCTCATGGACCCAGTGTCTCATTGACGTCGGCACACGGGAAAACCTGTCCGCTACGCTTTTGCCGAATGGAGCCCGTGTACCGCACCGTCATCACCTCTGCGGTGGCGTTGTTCAGGCTGATGAACTGGCCGATCAAGGTCACCGGCACCGAACACATTCCCGCGACCGGGCCTGCGGTTCTTGCCAGCAACCACATCGGCTATCTCGACTTCATCGTGGTGGGCTACGGGGCAAAACAAGCCGGCCGCCTGGTGCGGTTCGCTGCGAAGAAAGAGGTGTTTGACCACCCCGTGGCGGGCCCGCTGATGCGGGGGATGAAGCACATTCCCGTGGATCGCGACGGCGATGTCAACGCGGTGATGGACGAAGCCGGCAGGCGCCTGGCGGCCGGACAGATCATCGGCATGTTTCCCGAGGGCACCATCAGCCGGTCGTTCATGCCCGCAAACCCCAAGACCGGCACCGCACGGATGGCGATGCGTGCGGGGGCGCCGTTGATCCCGACCGCGGTGTGGGGTGACCACCGGATGTCCACCAAGGCCGCGACCCGCAATCTGCAACGCAACGTCGACGTCAGCGTCGCGTTCGGACCGCCGATCGCCTACACCGACGATGACGATTCACGTGAGGTCACCCGGCGCTTGATGACCGCCATGACCGAGATGGTGCAGCAACTGCAGCAGGATTACCGGCAACGACCGGCAAGTCAGGCGGATCGTTGGTGGCTACCGGCACATATGGGTGGGACCGCCCCGACCCCGGACGAAGCTCAGGCGATCATCCGCGAGGAACGAATCGCCCGACGAAAGCAGCGCAAGGCCACCCGTCTGCCGGACATCGGGGATTGACGCCCGTGGTCAGGGCGTGTGCTAGGCAGCCGTGACGCTGGTGGCCATCAGCACCGGACCGATTTGGCAGAACGTCGAGATCCCGGGGTCAAGCGCCCCCTGCACCGTGATGGTGTCACCGGCCCTTGCGATCACGTTGCCCTGGGCATCTGCGACCACGCCGTTGCCGGCATCCATGGCAAGCGCTGCATCCGGGCCCGCCAGCAGTTCGTACTTCTGGCCGTCCACTTCGACGTAGATACAACCCCCCTCCAGGTCCTCCACACCAAGGGTGCCGGTAGCCGGCATGTCAAGTGACTTCTGATCAAACTGCAACGTGTCGCCTTCGGTCGAGGGGTTTGGATCAACTGCGGGGCCGACTGTCGGGGTCTGCTGTCCCGGGCTCGGCGTCGCGTTCCCCGCCTCCGGCGTCGCGAAGTCCGGGGTTTGCTCGATCGGGGATGGGGAGGTGCCCGTTGCGGACACAGCATCGCCTGCGGTCGTGGCGTCGCCACAGGCGGTAACCAGCAGCGCGAGCATGAGGCAGATGGCGGCGGGTCGGCGGGTCATGGGATGATCCTTTCATGGTGAACGCTTGTGAGTGGTTGGACGCTTGTACGGCAGCGCGCGTTCCATGGACGTCGTAGTCGCCAGATCGGTCGCGGACGTTGATGGCTGGCTGGCACGGGCGGTCCCCACTTCTTTTGTCGCGGTGGACACCGAGACTACGGGGATGGACCCGTGGCGCAGTCGAATACGGTCCATCCAACTGGCGGTGGGGCCCGATCAACCTGTGCTGGTGGTGGACACCGACCGACTGTCGTCCGGGGTTGTGGCCCAGTTGTTGGACGATACGGGCGTGCTGAAGGTCTTTCACAACGCGGCGTTTGACCTGCGCATGTTGTGGCAGGCCGGTTTGGATGTCAGACGGGTGGCTGACACCATGTTGGCCCAACAACTGCTGGATGGGGTCTCCGCCACGCCCGTGGGGGCATCGCTGCAAGCGATCGCGCGCGTCCGCCTGGGTGTCGAACTGGACAAGTCGGTCGTTGCCTCCTTTGGTGATGCAGCGCTCGGCGATGCCCAGATCCGCTACGCCGCTGAAGACGCCAGGGTGACCTGGGACATCTTCGCCCAGCAGCACCGAGAGTTGGAGGCCCAGGGCATGGTCGCCGTCGCGCGCTGTGAGTTCGAGGCCATGGTTGCACTGGCGGCCATGCAGCTGCGCGGCATCGGCATCGATGGCGAGTCGTGGCGCCGGGTGCTGTCCGTGACCGAGAGACGGCTGCCGGATCTGCGTGCTGCGGCGCAACTGGCCTTGGTCAGCGACCGATCACCGCA
>JBBSNE010000168.1:0-6268 GCA_038232815.1 Euzebyales bacterium
GGGTGGACGTCGTGGCTGACCACGGTGGACCACAAACGCATCGGCATCGTGTACGGCGTCGGCGCACTCTTCTTCTTCGTCGTCGGCGGCGTCGAGGCGCTGCTGATCCGGGCCCAACTGGCCGGCCCCGAGGGCGAGGTGCTGTCCGCCGACGCCTACAACCAGATCTTCACGATGCACGGCCTGACGATGGTGTTCTTCGTCGTCATGCCGTTGGGTGCCGCCTTCTTCAACTATCTGCTGCCGTTGCAGATCGGCGCCCGCGACGTGGCCTTCCCCCGTATCAACGCCCTGTCGTTGTGGGTCTGGATCGCTGCTGGGTTGTTCGTCTACAGCTCGGTGCTGTTCGACGGCATGCCCAACTCGACCTGGGTCTCCTACATGCCCCAGGCGCTGGTCGGCCCCGACCCCAGCGGCAACGCCGCCGCGAACGCCGCGGCCATCCAACAGTCCCGGATGCTGTTCTACTCGCTCGGCCTGCAGATCGCCGGCATCGCCTCACTGGCCAGCGCCGTGAACTTCATCGTCACCGTGCTGAACATGCGTGCGCCCGGCATGACCCTGATGCGCATGCCGGTGTTCACCTGGATGACCTTCGTGGTGGCCTTCTTGTTGCTGTTCGCCATGCCGGTCATCGGCATCGCCCTGTGGCAGATGATGTTCCAACTGCGGTTCGGCGGTCCGTTCTTCGACCCCATGAACGGCGGTGACCCGGTGCTGTGGGAGCACATGTTCTGGCTGTTCGGCCATCCAGAGGTCTACATCATGATCCTGCCGGCATTCGGGATCGTCAGCGAGATCCTGCCGGTGTTTTCCCGCAAACCGCTGTTCGGCTACTCAGCGATCGTGTTCAGCGGGATCGCGATCGGCTTCCTGGGCTGGGGCGTGTGGGCCCACCACATGTTCACCGCGGGCCTTGGCCCGGTCGCCGACACCGCCTTTGGTCTGTCGACCATGTTGATCGCGGTGCCGACCGGCATCAAGATCTTCAACTGGCTGGGCACCATGTGGGGCGGTCAGATCCGCTTCACCACCCCGATGCTGTTCGCCATCGGACTGGTCAGCATGTTCACCATCGGTGGACTCAGCGGTGTCACCCACTCCTTGGTCCCCCACGACACCCAGCAGCACGACACCTACTACGTTGTCGCCCACTTCCACTACGTGCTGTTCGGGGGCGCACTGTTCGGACTGTTCGGCGGCATCTACTTCTGGTTCCCCAAGGCGTTTGGTCATCTGCTGAACGAAACGGTCGGCAAGGTCCACTTCTGGTTGATGCTGATCGGGTTCAACCTGACCTTCGGTCCGATGCACTTACTGGGCCTGAACGGCATGCCGCGGCGCTATTACACCTACGCCGACGGCATGGGCTGGAACTTCTGGAACCTGGTGGTCAGCATCGGCTCGCTGGTCATCGCCCTGTCATTCGTCGTGTTCATCATCAACGTCATCATCAGCCGCAAGAACCCCCCGGCCGGCGCCGACCCGTGGGACGCCCGCAGCGTCGAGTGGCTGACGTCATCCCCGCCACCGGCGCACAACTTCGATCAGGTTCCCATCATCAGCGACAACGACGAACTGTGGTACCGCAAGTACGCCAGCCAAGAGGGCGACAACCCTGTCCGGGTGCCCGCTGGGGCGGCCACTGCCACCAATCCCGGGGGGGCGTACGGCGACCAGGTCAGCGGAAAGACCGCGCGTGAGTTGGGGATCCACATGCCCGACCCGTCATGGTTCCCCCTGCTGTTGGCCCTCGGCCTTCCCATCGCCGCCTACGGCGTGCTGTTCGAGGGAGCGCTCATGATCGCCCTGATCGCGATCGGCGGCATCATCACCTTTGCGTCGATGCTTGGCTGGGCCTTGGAACCAAGCGCTGAGGAGCATCACTGATGTCCGCACCATCCGCCCCGGGCAGTGCCTCACCCACAGACCCGGACGGTGCCACCCCTGTCGCCGCAGACGAGCAGGTGGTAACCGACGCCACGCCCGCGCAGCCTGACGTCGCAGAAACCGGCACCACCCCGGTCGCCACCGGCCAGGCAGCGCCGGAAGGCGAGAACGTCGCGGGTGCCATCGACCACGGGCACACCACCAACTTCGGCATCACCAACGAAAAGCTTGGGATGTGGACCTTCATCGGCTCGGAGTGTTTGTTCTTCGGGGCCATGATCGCCACGTATCTGCTGTACCTGAACAGGACCAACGACGGTCCGACAGCGCTGGACATCTATGACATCCCGTTCACCTCCGCCTCGACCTTCATCTTGTTGATGTCGTCGTTGGGCATGGTCCTTGCGCTCGATTCGCTGCAGAAAAAGGACATGCGGGCCTTCCGGACCTGGACGTTGGCCACCGCGCTGCTGGGCATGATCTTTTTGTCCGGCCAGATCTATGAGTTCTCCGTGTTCGTCGCCGAGGGCTTCAAGCTGGACACCAGTCCGTTCTCCGCCGCGTTCTACATGTTGACCGGTTTCCACGGGATCCACGTGACGTTCGGCGTCATCATGCTGGTCGTGTTGTGGGCGTTGTCGCTACGCGGTGGCATCACCAGCGAACGGACCGAGACCGTTGAAATGGTCGGGTTGTACTGGCACTTCGTCGACATCGTCTGGATTGTCATCTTCACCGTCATCTACCTGATCCCCGTGGGCTAGGAGGACCGCAATGGCAGAAGAGGACATCGAGGCGCAGCACGACCACCCGGGACGCTCGACCTACATCGAGATCGCGGCCATCCTGGCGGTGATGACGACCGTCGAGGTGTTGCTGTATGCGTTTCGTGACGCCTTGGGGCGGGCGGTCACCACCCCGGCGCTGATCATCTTGACGATCGCCAAATTTCTGATGGTCGGCCTGTGGTTCATGCACCTGCGCTTCGACCACCCGGTGCTACGACGCCTGTTCCTGGCAGGTTTGGCATTGGCCGCCGCAGTCTTTGCGATCGTGACCGCTGACTGGTTCCTGGGATCAAACGGCATCGGTCAAGGCTTTTAGAGCGCCATCTGATGACAACCCTGGACTTCTGGAGCGCCGCACCGTTTCAGGTGCACCCCGACAGCCTGTTGCTGGTGCTGGTCCTGGCCGGCGGGTACGCCTACCTGTTGAGCTCGGCCGGCCCCACACTGGCGCCGGCCCATCTGCGACGCACCGGTCATGCCACCCGTCAACAAAAGATGTTCTTTTACGCCGGTGTTCTGCTGTTCGGGATCGGCGCCAGTTGGCCCATTCACGGCCTGGGTGAGGACTACCTGTATTCCTTCCACATGGTCCAGCACCTGCTGTTCCAGTTGATTGCCGCGCCGTTGCTGTTGCTGGGCGTCCCCGCGTGGTTGTACCGGCGGATCCTGCGCCCGGCGTGGCTGAGCAACACCGTCAGGATCTTGACCAAACCGTTGAACGCAATCATTTTGGTCAATGCGTTCGTGGCAGTCGCCCACACGCCGTTCTGGGTCGAAGCAAGCGTCAGCAACGGTCTGTTCCATTTGTTCACCCACGTCCTGTGGGTCGCGGTCGGGCTGCTGATGTGGTGGCCTGTGTTGTCTCCTCTGCCGGAATTGCCGCACTACGGATACCTGGCGCGGCTGGGGTATCTGTTCAGTCACTCCATCGTGCCGACGGTGCCTGCGTCATTTCTGACCTTTGCCAGCACCCCGCTGTATCCCTCCTATGCCGAGGCGCCCCGAATCTGGGCCGCCATCACCCCTGTGGTCGACCTGCAGATCGCAGGGCTGCTGATGAAGATCGGCGGCGGTCTGGTGTTGTGGACCGTGATCGCGGTGCTGTTCTTCCAATGGTCCAAAGAGGCACGCAACGGCGGTCCAGACTTTTTGTACTGGCGTGATTACGCCGGCACCGACCAGATTCCGGAGCTCACACACCCATGAACAAAACCTTCCGGCGGCGCGTGTTCACACCCCTGGTCATGCCCTTGGCCGTGCTGGGTGGCATCTTGGTGTTCGCACTGTCGCTGTCGCGGATCCTGCTTGCGGTCCCCGAGGCACTGTCGGTCCTGATCGCGGTGCTGGCCGCCGGATATGTGCTGGCTGTCGCGTTCGTTGTCGAGCGCCGTCACAGCATCACCTCCTCTGCCCTGGCGGTCGGATTGACCATCGGCGTCCTGGGACTGGTCGGGGCCGGTGGGGTCGCTGCAAGCGTCGGGATGCGCGAACTACACGAAGAGGGCGGGGAAGAAGGCGCAGAAGGTGACGGAGCCGTCGCTGAGATCCCCGAGGGTGCGTTGGTGTGGGAGACCAACCAAGAACTGGCCTTTGTGTCCGCACCATCATCAGGCGCGGCTGGTGAGGTCACCGTGGCCATCGAGAACTCCGCGGGACTGGAGCACAACGTGGTGATCGAGGGTGTGCAAGGCGACGCGCCACTGGTCCAAGCCGCCAACGGCATCGATGCCGCAACCGTGACCATCGAGCCGGGCGACTACACCTACTACTGCAACATCCCCGGACATCGGTCTGCCGGCATGGAGGGGCAGATCACGTTCGAATAGCCACCGCTGGCACACGGTTTCGTAACACAGCCCGGTTAGCCTGCGGTGCAATGAGCCTGCAGATCCCTGCATTCGACGTCGATGACTGGTTCGCACGGCGAACCTTTGATGCCGACGCCTTCGATGTCGACGAGTTGGCTGCCCTCAAGTCACGCCAGTCGACCACGGTCAGCGTGGTGCTGCCGGCCTACAACGAGGCGCCAACGATCGGGACGGTCATCAAGACCGTGATGACGCTGGCGGGGACCCTGGTGGATGAGGTCGTGGTCGTCGACGGTGGGTCGACCGATCAGACCCAACAGATCGCCGCCGAACACGGCGCACGGGTCCACCTGGCCGCTGCCACCTTTGCTGAGTACGGACCGGCTCTGGGCAAAGGCGACGCCCTGTGGCGCAGCCTTGCGCTGACCAGTGGGGACATCGTGGTGTTCATCGACACCGACATCGCCAATCCCGACCCGTGTTTCGTCACTGGACTGCTGGGCCCGTTGTTGACCCAACCGGACATTGAACTGGTCAAGGCCTTCTACGACCGTCCCATCAGCTTGGACGGGACCCTGCACCCGACCGGGGGCGGACGGGTGACCGAACTGCTGACCGCCCTATGGTCAACCTGTTCTGGCCTGAACTCGCCGGCCTGGTCCAACCCTTGTCCGGGGAGTATGCGGGCCGACGGAACCTGCTTGAGGCCATCCCATTTTGCACCGGATACGGGGTGGAGATCGGCATTTTGATCAACACCGTGTTGTCGCGTGGACCCGATGCCATCGCCCAGGTCGACATCAAGCGTCGCATCCACCGCAACCAGCACCTCAGCGCCCTGTCACGCATGGCGTTCGGGGTGGCCCAGGCGACGCTGCACCGCATGCCCCAGGCCGGTCGGGCCCAGATTCCCGAACTTCCCGTCACCTACCGCCAGTTCTCCAGAGGAGAAGACGGGCTGGTGGCGCTTTGCGATGCCAGCATCGTCGACGTCATCGAGCGTCCCCCCATGCAGGATCAACGCGACCGGTGATCTGCTCGAACCAAGCGACCCCATAGGGCGCCAAGCACATCACGCCGTCGCGGTCGACGTGGCGGTCGGCCAACCGCTCGTGCCAACGACCGCCACCCAGCAGTGTTTTGGCCCGTCGAGCCGGCGCAGATGGTCGGTCAACACCTCGGCCAGCACGGGTGACGACGCAGGTGACGACGGGCCTGATGACATGGCCCCCCAGGGTGCCACCCGCATATTGCCGACAGGTATCCGACACCTCCCAGGCCGCTGTCAGCTACCGTTGCAGGCGCACAGCAACAGCGAATCACAAAGGCCCAGCCGATGACAGACCATGCCAAGATCGAACTGAACGGCGAGAGCTTCGACGCCCCGGTGGTGACCGGGACCGAGGGTGAGAAAGGGATCCACTCCTCCGGCCTGCGCGGGGCCACCGGCCTGACCACCTACGACCCGGGCTTCGCCTCCACCGCATCATGCAAAAGCGATATCACCTACCTGAACGGCGAGGCCGGCATCCTGCGGTATCGGGGTTACCCGATCGAGCAGTTGGCCGAGAACTCCTCGTTCATCGAGGTCGCCTACCTGTTGATCTTCGGCGAGCTGCCGACCCAGGCCGAACTCGACCACTTCAACCATCAGATCACCATCCACACCCTGTTGCACGAGGACATGCGGCAGTTCTTCGATGCCTTTCCGAAGAAGGCCCACCCGATGGCCATCCTGTCGGCGGCCACCGCCGGACTGTCGACGTTCTATCAGGACCATTA
>JBBSNE010000169.1:0-6258 GCA_038232815.1 Euzebyales bacterium
ACCGAGATGGACGCCACCGAAGCAATGACCGAGATGGACGCCACCGAAGCAATGACCGAGATGGACGCCACCGAAGCAATGACCGAGATGGACGCCACCGAAGCAATGACCGAGATGGACGCCACCGAAGCAATGACCGAGATGGAGGCCACCGAAGCAATGACCGAGATGGCCCCGACCCCGACGCCGACACCCGTGGCGGAGCCCGCTGGTGACGCCTCCGCGGCACCCGCAGGTGGCGTGGGTACCGGTGGGGGAGGAACGGCGAACAGCTCGTTCCCGATTCCGCTGGTGATCGTTGGCCTGTTGGCCATCGTGGCCCTTGGTGCAGCCATCGTGTCACGCCGGTCAGCATAACGACGCACGTTTGACGGCGTAAAGCGAGGGTGCGAACGACCGGGCCGTCCGGTGGTTCGCACCCTGCTGCTGACACGACGTTGTGACATGACCTGCCATGGGACCTGAACGGAGGAGTCGACAGCACCGATGAGGGGATTGGGACGGCTGACCGGGGCGGTGGTGGCGACGTCTGTCGTTGTGGGTCTGACCCGCACGTCCCAGCGCAGACGGTCCATGCCTGTTTTTTCGGATGCGGAGGTCGTCTCTGACGACGTCGCGGTGTCCCCACCAAAAAGTGAGGCGGAGCCGCCCGAGACACCCTCCCGACCCCACAAGGCCGTCATCGCCAATCGTGTCTCCTACCTGGCCACCGCTGCCATGATCGGGGTGCTGGTGGTCTGGGCCGTCGGCGGCTTCGACGCCGACACCGGCTTTCAACCGGTCTCCGCAGGTTCCATTGCGGTCGCACAACAGGCAGTTCCGCCCGTCGGTACAGCCCGGGTCAGCCCCCGTGGGACGGGTGCCCAACCAGCCCAGGACCAGGATGTGCCGCCGGCTGCCCTACCACAGGCCGAACCCTCCGAAGCGTCCACCCCCCAGCCCGAAGTGGTGGAAGTCCAACGAGCCAATCCTGTCAGCGTCCACATCCCCGCCATCGGTGTGAACGCCCCGGTCATCGCACTGGCAACAGATCCCAGCGGGGCCTTGGCGGTACCCACCGATTTCTCACAGACCGGATGGTGGACCGGCGGGCCAGAGCCGGGGGAGCCCGGGCCTGCGGTGGTGGTCGGTCACGTGGATTCATACGTCGGGCCGGCGGTGTTTTTCAACCTCCGCACACTCACCGACGGCGACCGGATCAACATCGCACGTGCAGACGGGTCCACCGCAATCTTTGAGGTTCGTGGCGCGGTCCAGGCGCTGAAGTCGGCATTTCCCACCGATCTGGTCTACGGCCAGACCTCGGATTCGCAATTGCGGTTGGTCACCTGTGACGGTGACTTCGCCAACGGGTCATACCTGGGCAATCTCATCGTCACGGCCGAACTCCTCCGCGAAACGACCAACGCATCCCGAGGGATCCAGACCTGACGGTCATCACTTCGACGGCTCGAACGGTTCACCGACCGCAGCCGGCGCGATGGCCCTGCCGATGGCGCCAGCCAACACGATGATCGTGACGACGTACGGCAGGGACTGCAGCAGCTGGCTCGGCACCTCCAGATCGGGGAAGGGGATGAACAGGAACCGGAAGTCCTCCAGGGTCACCTTTAGGATCTGCACCCTCACCCCCAGGGCCCCGGCGAAGCCGAACAGCATCGCCCCGGCAAAGGCGTGGTATGGGCGCCACTTGCCGAAGATCAACGCCGCCAGGGCAATGAACCCGGCCCCATTGGTCATGTTGTCCTGAAACGATCCGACAGTCTCCAGCGAGAACCACGCCCCGCCCAGACCGGCGATCAAGCCGCCCAGGATGACCGCCAGGTAGCGGATCCGTATGGGGTTGACCCCCAATGTCTCGGCGGCATGGGGGTTCTCCCCCACCGACCGGACCCGCAGGCCGAAGGTCGTGCGAAACAGCAACCATGAGGTGCCCACCAACAGCACGAACATGGTGAAATAAATCGGTTGGCCGACGAACAACGGTCCAATGATCGGAAGGTCGCTCAGCAAGGGGAGGCTGAACGTTGGCAGCGTAACACCCGTGCCGACGCCGGTGGGGACAATCACCTGTTGCCGCAGGTAGGACGTCGTGCCCAGGGCCAACAGGTTGATAACGACCCCGGAAATGATCTGGTCAGTGCGAAACGTCACACACAGCACGGCATGCAGCGCCGCCATCAATCCGCCGACCACCACGGCGACGACAACCGAGGCATACAGCCAAAAGCCCCCGCTACCGTCCCCCAACACCGCATAGGTGACGAACCCGCCGCCGGCCGCCGCCAGCATCATCCCCTCGATGCCGATGTTGACCACGCCGGAGCGCTCCGACCACAGTCCGGCCAAGGCGCCCAGCGCGATCGGCGTCCCCAGACGAACCGATTCCACTACGAAGGGAATCAGATTGGTGCGTTTGGAGGACGCTGAATACGCCAACGACAAGATCAGCAGTAACGGCACCAACGTCGCGGTCGCGATGGCCAACCCGATCGAGGTGATACGCCCCAGACGGCGTTCGAAGATCCCAGTCAACCCACCCAACAGCAACACCACGCCGATGGCAACGACCGCCCCGCTGGGATCGAGGGTGAACTGTGGCACGTCAGGGGGGATACCGAACGTGAACGTCACGTCCTCCTCCGGGACGCGCGTCGCCAGGTCGATGAAGCCGATGCCGAGAATGGCATAGACCCAACCGATGATGACAAACCGCGTCCGCGGTGGCACGACTGTCGCCGCTTCGGCAGCCCGGGTCGGGGTATCAGCGGTCACGGTGCTCATCGGTGTCAGCCCCCCCAGCCGGTCGCCAGGGCGGTGCGCGGTTCACCGTCGTCATCTCCGATGCGAAACACCCGCCGCACGATCAGGTCCGCGGCGACGAACAGCAGAATCAACGCCTGCACGATACGGACAAGGTCGATGGACAGATCGGCTTGGAGTTGCATCAACGGCGCGCCCGACAACAACGATCCCCACAGGATCGCCGCAGGGATGACGGCCCACGGATTGGCGCGGGCCAACAGGGCGATGGCGATGGAGTCAAAGCCGATGTTTCGAAACACGCCCGGTTGGATGAAGCCCACGGCACCCGACACCTCAGCCGCGCCGGCAAGGCCCGCGAAGGCCCCGCTGACGGCCATGACCAAGATCCAGGTGCCGGGAACACTCATTCCCGCATACGTCGCCGCCGACGGGTTCAACCCCACGGTCTTGATCTCAAAACCGGTGGTGGTTCGCTGCATGATGAACCACATGGCCGCACACATCACCACACCCAGGGCCAAGCCCCAGTGCAGGCGGGTGGACGCGCCGCCGGGCAGAAACGGCAGTCGGGCCACATCGGCGATCGGTCGTGAGTGCGGCACCGAGGAACTGGTGTCCAACAGGATCACCGGGTCCCGGCTGAGCACCAGCCACTCCAGCAGCCGCAAGGCGATGGTGTTCAGCATGATGGTGACGATCACCTCATGGGCCCCGGTCTTGGCCTTGAGGTAACCCGGGAACCCGCCGTACAACGCCCCCCCAAGCGCCCCCATGACCAACACCACCGAAATGGCGATGATGGCGGGCATTGCCCCGACCCAGTCCCAGGTCCCGGCCCAGCCCGCGAACAACGCGCCGATCAACAGTTGTCCTTCCACCCCGATGTTGAACAACCCGGCCTTGAACGCGAAGGCGATCGCGATCGACGCCCCGATGAACGGCGTGGACCGGGCCAACGAGGCCGCGATGCGCGCAGGCGATCCGACTGCACCGCGGACCAGCGCCCCGTAGGCCGCCAACGGGTTGGCCCCGGTCAACAGCATCACGATGCCGCCGATCAGGACTGCGCACAGCAGGGCGTAGGCCAGGACCAACAACGGAGTCAACGACGCCCAGCGTCGGCCCAACCCCTGTGGACTCATCGTCACCGGGTCATCACCGGATGGTCCTTCGGTGTCCGGACCGCCGGGCGCGGGATCATCCAAAGGCCCAAGCCGGTTCACGCCGGGATCTCCTGGATCTGCTCCTCCGGTCCTGTGGGTGGGCCGGGGTCCTCGCCTCCGGCCATCAAGATCCCGAGTCGTTCCCGACTTGCTTCCCGGCGTGGCATCGACGTCAAGATCTTTCCGCGATACAGCACACCGATGCGATCCGAGACGCTCAGGATCTCATCCAACTCGGCGCTGACCAGCACGACCGCCGCGCCTTGATCACGCTTGGCGACGATCTGGGAGTGGATGAACTCGATCGAGCCGACGTCCAAGCCGCGGGTGGGCTGGGCGACGATCAGCAACTTGAGGTCGCGCGACAACTCCCGGGCCACCACGACCTTTTGTTGGTTGCCGCCGGACAGGGTGCTGGCCGGAACCTCCGTGCCCGGGGTGCGCACGTCATAGGTGTCGACCAAACGGCAGGCCTGCTCGGCCATGGCCCCACGGTTCATGATCCATCCGTTCGCGAACGGCTTGCGGTTGTAGCTGTTCAACACCAGGTTCTCGGTGATCGTCAAGGCCCCGACCACACCGTGTTTGTTGCGGTCCTCGGGCACGTGACCCACACCCAGCCGTTCGACCTGCCTCGGCCCCGTCTTGCGGATGTCTGTGTCCGCGATGGTGATTGTCCCGGTGGTGGCGGGCCGCATCCCGGCCAGGGCTTCCACCAACTCACGTTGGCCGTTGCCCTCCACCCCGGCGATGCCATAGATCTCACCGGCACGGACATCGAAGGAACAACGGGCAACCGTGACCACGCCGCGGTTGTCGGTGACACCCAGGTTGTCGACGGCAAGGACCACATCACCCGGAGTGGCGGGTGCCTTGTCGACCACGAAACTCACCTCCCTGCCGACCATCAACTCCGCAAGCTCGGCTGTGGTGGTGGTGTCGGGGTCCGCGCTGCCAACGACCCGGCCTCGCCGTAGCACCGTCACCTGGTCCGCGACCGCCAAGACCTCGCGGAGTTTGTGGGTGATGAAGATGATCGATTTGCCGTCACCCACCAGGCTGGCGATCACGGCGAAGAACTCATCGACCTCACGGGGGGTCAGGACGGCGGTCGGTTCGTCGAGGATCAAGATCTCGGCATCGCGGTACAGCGCCTTGATCAACTCGACCCGTTGTTGCGCCCCGACGCTCAGGTCGCCCACCAACGCGTCGGGATCGACCGAAAGGCCGTAGCTGGTGCTGAGCTCGTTGATCCTGGTTCGTGCGGCATCAAGATCCAACGTGCCGTGGCGGGTCAGCTCGTCACCGAGGATGACGTTTTCCGCCACCGTCAGCACGGGAATCAACTGGAAGTGCTGATGCACCATGCCAATGCCGGCGGCGATCGCATCGCGTGAGGAGTCGAACCGCATCGGCACCCCATGTACCCGTATCTGCCCCTCCGTCGGTTGATACAGCCCGAACACGACGTTCATCAGGGTCGATTTGCCGGCGCCGTTCTCACCCAACAGGCAGTGGATCTGCCCCCGGTGCAATTCCATGTTGACGTCGGCGTTGGCGACCACTCCGGGAAAGCGCTTGGTGACGTCGATGACTTCCAGCACCGGCGTTTGGTCTTTCAGCGCGCTTTCGGACACGGGCCACCTTCAGGATGTATCGACAACGACAACGGCCCGGCCTCCGGTGAGGAAGGCCGGGCCGTGCAGCCTAGAGGGCGCGACATGGTGTTGGCACGCCCGTTGCCGCATCTGCCTACATGGGCAGACCCGTCACCGGGTCGATACCGGTCTCGATGGATTCGTCGGCAAGGCCCGCACGGACCTCCTCGAGCTGGGTCGCGACGTCCTCCGGGATGTCGGCGTCGTGGAACGGGGCGTAGGTGATGCCGCCGTTGGCCGCATCAAGGACGAAGACGCCTCCGGAGAAGTTGCCGGCCATAGCCTCACCGATCTGGGTGAACACACCCAGGTCGACACGCTTGACCGCAGAGGTGGCCAAGCGATCCGCACCGGTCGAGGACCCTCCGCCGAAGGTGGTGAAGTACTCGTCCTGGTCGACTCCGATACCCCAGGCGCCGGCTTCCGCCGCGGCTGAGACCGCACCTGATCCGGTCTGGCCACCGGCGCCGAAGATGACGTCAGCGCCTTCACCCAGGAACTGCTCGGCTGTCGACCGGCCCTGCGCCGGGTCGGTGAAGGAATCGGTGTAGGCGGTCAGCACGTTGATGTCGGGGGTGATGGACTTCGCGCCCGCTTCGAACCCGTTGACGAAGCGAACCACCGGTGGAACGACTTCCAGACCGCCGACGACGCCGACGGTGCCGGACTCG
>JBBSNE010000170.1:0-6235 GCA_038232815.1 Euzebyales bacterium
ACCGGTGTGTGGGTGGTGAACAGAACCGAGGCCCGTGCTGCTTCGATGGCTTGTTCGAAGTCCAGCCCCGACGTGGCCTCCGAAGCGTCTGCCATCAGACCGCGGATGCGTTCGAACTGCAGGAATCCGGCGTGCCCTTCGTTGGCGTGGAAGATCACAGGGTCTAGGTGGACCGCTCCGATCTCACGCGCCTTGTCCAGCGCACGCACTCCACCGATGCCAAGCACGATCTCTTGCCGCAGTCGGTGTTCGGCGTCGCCGCCATACAGCCGGTCGGTGACCGTGCGGTCATCGGCATGATTGTCGGCCATGTCGGTGTCGAGCAGCAGCAACGGGATGCGGCCGATGTCGGCTTTCCAGATCTGTGCCACCACGCTGCGCCCCGCCAGATCCACCTCGATCACGGCCGGCTGCCCGTCTTGTTCCAGACGGGTCAACGGCAGGCCGTAGGGGTTCAGATCAGGGTATTGCTCCCGCTGCCAACCGTCGGCATCAAGCAGCTGACGGAAATAGCCATGGCGGTACAGCAACCCGATGCCGACCAGGGGCAAGCCCAGATCACTCGCAGCCTTCAAATGGTCTCCGGCCAACACGCCCAGCCCACCGGAATAGACCTGCATGACCTCCGTGATGCCGAACTCGGCGGAGAAGTAGGCAACTGCAGGCGCCGTGGCCGACTGCGACTGCGCCCAACGCGATCCGGTGAGATAGCGCTCGAGATCGTCTCGGACCTCTTGTAGATGCCCCATGAACGCCTTGTCGTCGACCAGTTCTTCCATGCGCGTTCGGGTCAACCGTCCCAGCAGGGCCACCGGATTGCCGCCGACCTGGTCCCACACCTGCCGGTCGGCCCACTGGAACAACTCACGCGTCGGCGGGTTCCAGGCCCAACGGAAATTGGACGCAAGCTCCGCCAGCGGGCCCAGCTGTTCTGGCAGGGATGGACGGACACGAAAGGAACGGACAGCTTTGACCATGGCGCAACACGATACTTCCGTCGTTGCCACACGTGTTCACCGCATTCGCGTGCAGGATCGCGTCCGATCATCTACAACTCCGACACGTGAAGAACCGCATCCAGATCACCGATGTCCATCCCGTCATCGACGCCGGCCGGTACGCCGCCAAGGCCTGCGTGGGCGACCGCGTCGAGGTGTCCTGCCTGGTGTTCCGCGAGGGGCACGACAAGACAACCGCCACGGTTCGCTACCGGCGCACCGACGCGGCCAATTGGGACGAGGTGCGCATGACCGCGCTGACACGGGACCGGTTCACCGCCCAGTTCGAGGTCACCAGCAACGGCTCATGGGTCTTTCAGGTCCTGGGCTGGACCGACCATTACGCCAGTTGGCTCGATGGCCTGGTCAAGAAACACCAAGCGGGCGTGGCCGATCTGTCCCTTGAGTTCGAAGAAGGTGCGGAACTGCTGGGGTCCCATGCCGCCCCTGCCGGTGTCCCCGCGCCGGTCCCCGGCATCGTCAAGCAAACAGCGGCCACCCTGCAAGACGTCAGCGTGCCTGTCCATGAACGGGTTGAGGCCGCGCAGGGCGCACAGTTGGTCGACGCGGTACGCCGTCATCCCGACCGACGGGACGTCACCGAATCAGCCGAGTATCCGTTGTGGGTCGACCGGCCCCTGGCCGGGTTCAGCGCCTGGTATGAGTTCTTCCCACGCTCCATCGGTTCGGACGGCACTCGCAGTGGCACCCTGACCGAGGCAGCCAAACGTCTGCCAGATGTCGCGGCCATGGGTTTTGATGTGGTCTACCTGCCGCCCATCCATCCGATCGGGCGGTCCTACCGCAAGGGCCCGAACAACACCTTGGATGCCGGCCCCGATGACCCTGGCGTGCCGTGGGCCATCGGCTCTGCGGAGGGCGGGCACAAGTCGGTGCATCCAGACCTTGGAACGTTGGCGGACTTCGACGACCTCGTTGCCGCGGCGGCCGACGCCGGACTTGAGGTCGCCTTGGACTATGCGATCCAGTGCTCACCGGATCATCCCTGGGTCACCGAACACCCGGAATGGTTTCGTCACCGGGCCGACGGTTCCATCGCCTACGCCGAGAACCCTCCGAAGAAATATCAGGACATCTACCCCCTCGATTTCGACACCCCCGACATCGACGGTCTGCAAGCCGAGCTCAAGTCAGTGCTGGACTTCTGGATCGACCGGGGCGTGCAGATCTTCCGAGTCGACAACCCCCACACCAAGGCGTTGCCGTTCTGGGAATGGGTGATCGCCGAAATCCACGCGGAACATCCGGGGGTGATCTTTTTGGCCGAGGCCTTCACCCGCCCACAGATGATGCAGCAACTGGCCAAGGTCGGGTTCACCCAGTCCTACACCTACTTCACCTGGCGCAACACCAAGCACGAATTGACCGAGTACCTGACCGAACTTGCCCACACCGAACAGGCGGTCTATTTCCGCCCGAACTTCTGGCCCAACACCCCCGACATCCTGCACGAGTACCTGCAATCCGGCTCCCCCGCCGCCTTCAAGGTCCGTCTGGCGCTGGCCGCGCTGCTCAGCCCCAACTACGGGGTCTACTCAGGATATGAGCTGTTGGAACACGAACCGGCTAAGCCGGGTAGCGAGGAGTATCAAAACAGTGAGAAGTACGCCTACCGCCCGCGTGACTTCGACGCCCCGCACTCCATCGCACCGTTCATGTCCGCGATCAACAACATGCGCGCGACCTACCCACAGCAGTTGGGGGATCTGACCAACATCTGGTTCCACCAGATCGACAACGACCAGTTGCTGTTGTTCTCAAAGACCGCCGGCGGACGACGTCTGCCGGATCAGCCCCCTCCAGGCGAGGCGCTGGTAGTGGTGGCCAACCTGGACCCTGATCAGACGCAGCAGGGCTGGACCTGGCTGGACCTGTGGCAACTGGGTCTTGAGGACCATCACGGCGTCATTGACATGCATGATGTGCTCAGCGGCCAGACATTCACCTGGCAGGGCCCCGGGAACTGGGTGTCACTGGATCCCCATCAGGGCGAGCCGTTGCACATCTTTCACGTCAGGCCCCGCCGCTAGCGCCCCTCACCCATCACGAGCACAGGACCCCGGCACCGATGTTGTCCAATGACCCCGACTGGTACAAGCACGCCATCTTCTATGAGGTTGTCATCCGCGGCTTTGCCGACAACAACGGCGACGGGACGGGGGATCTTCGCGGGCTGATCAGCCGTCTGGACTACCTGGAATGGCTGGGGGTCGACTGCCTTTGGCTGCTGCCGTTCTACCAATCACCCTTGCGTGACGGGGGCTACGACATCAGCGACTACTACAGGGTGTTGCCCGAATACGGCGACGTGAGCGACATCGCCGACGTGATCGAAGCCGCCCACTCCCGCGGCATTCGCATCATCACCGACATGGTGATGAACCACACCTCTGACCAACATGCCTGGTTCCAAGAGGCCCGGGATCCCGAGAGCGACAAGCACGACTGGTACGTGTGGTCCGACACCGACGACAAATACCCCGACGCGCGAATCATCTTCGTCGACACCGAGAAGTCCAACTGGACCTACGACCAGAGGGCGGGGAAGTACTACTGGCACCGCTTCTTCAGCCATCAGCCGGACCTGAACTACGACAACCCGGCGGTCGGCGCGGCCATGAAGGACGTCATCCGGTTCTGGATGAACATGGGCCTGGACGGATTGCGACTTGACGCCGTGCCCTACCTGTTCGAGCGCGAGGGGACCAACTGCGAGAACCTCCCCGAGACCCACGAGTTCCTGCGTGAGGTCAGGACGTTGATAGACGATGAGTACCAGAGCCGGATTCTTCTGGCCGAGGCCAACCAATGGCCCGAGGATGTCGTGGAGTACTTCGGTAAGGGCGAGGGTGACGAATGCCACATGGCCTTCCATTTCCCCGTCATGCCGCGGATGTTCATGGCCGCCCGACGTGAGGAGGCCAAACCGATCGTCGAGATCATGCGCTCGACCCCGAAGATCCCCGACACCGCCCAGTGGGGGGTGTTCCTGCGCAACCACGACGAGTTGACCCTGGAGATGGTCACCGACGAGGAACGCGACTACATGTACTCGGTGTACGCCTCTGACCCTCGCATGCGCATGAACGTCGGGATCCGCCGCCGGTTGGCCCCCCTGCTCGACAACGACCGGCGTCTGATCGAGTTGTTCCATGCGCTGCTGTTCGCCCTGCCCGGCAGTCCGGTGCTGTACTACGGCGACGAGATCGGCATGGGCGACAACATCTATCTGGGTGACCGTGACGGCGTCCGCACCCCGATGCAGTGGACGCCGGACCGCAATGGTGGATTTTCGACGGCCGACTTCGCTGCCCTGTACCTGCCACCGAACCTTGATCCGGTCTACGGCTACCAGGTGACCAACGTCGAGCAGCAACAACGTCACCCGGCCTCGTTGTTGCACTGGGTGCGCGGGATGATGGCCATTCGCAGGAAACATCCGGTCTTTGGCACCGGGACCTTTGAAGCTCTGGACACCTCCAACCCACGGGTGTTGGCGTTCTTGCGCGAGGACGACGATCAGCAGGTCCTGGTCGTTGCGAACATGGCCGCCACCGCCCAGTACGTCCAACTGGACCTGTCACGCTTCGAGGGGTGGCATCCAGTGGAGATGCTGGGCCAGACATCGTTTCCTGAGATCGGCGACCTGTCGTACTTTCTGACCCTGGCAGGGAGAGGGTTCTACTGGTTCGACCTGAAGGCACCGCCGCCTGGGGCTGTGTCATGACCGAAATCGTTCTGAGCGACGCCACGGGCTGGCTGGCACGCCAACGGTGGTTCAGTGCCAAGGACCGGCCGCTGTCGGAGGTCGCGGTCCTGGACAGCGCGGTGTTGACCGATGGCGACCAAGTCTGGCTGGTCCTGCTCGACGCCCGGTATGTCGATCAGGGCCGGTCGGACCGTCTTCTGGTGGTGTTGACCGCGGCCAAGACCGACGATTCAGACGTGGTGGGGACCGTCGACGGTCAAGCCGTGGCTGAGATCGCAACCCGGCCGGATGCCGCGCTGACCCTGCTGACGGCCACCCAAAACGGCGGTCGTTTCGACACCTCCCTGGGTGGTGTGGTCACCGCTCGCCGGGTCGGTCCTGCGTTGAGCGTCCGTCAGACCACCAGGATGATGGGTGTGGAGCAGTCCAACACCTCTGTGGTCGTCGACGACCGGGTGGTGGTCAAGGTGATCAGAAAGGTCGAACCCGGGCCCAACCCGGACCTTGAGATCACTGGCGCGCTGACGGTCGACGGATTCGACGGCGTCCCGGCCCTGTTGGGGGCGATCATCGGCGGCGAGCAAGAGGCGCTGGTCAGCGTCTCAGAATTCGTCAGCGGGGCAAGGGACGGCTGGGCCGTGGCCGTGCAGGAGGCCCGCGGCGCGGTCGACCACGGTGTCGCCGACGGTATGCAGGCCTTGGGCGCGATGACCGCGGCGTTGCACGCCACGATGCGCCGGGTGCTACCGACCGCCGCCTCAACGCCGCAAGATGCGCAGCGCTGGCACGCATCCCTGCGGGCGGACCTTCAGCGCACGCGATCCGTCCTGTCCCTACACGCACCCGACGCGGCGACGCAGCTCTCTGAAACGGTGGAACAGGTCCTGGCAGATACGCCGGAGGACCTTGGTCTGCTGCAGCGCATCCACGGCGACTACCATCTGGGGCAGGTGCTGCTGAACCCGGACGGAACCTGGCACATCCTAGATTTTGAGGGCGAACCGGCACGTCCAATCGCCGAACGCCGGCTGGCCGGAAATCCCGCAAAGGACGTTGCGGGAATGCTTCGATCACTGGACTACGCACGGGCCCAGGCCGTGCGTCACGGTGCCGATCCGTCAACGGCCGCGGCCTGGCAGTCCCGGGCCAAAAAGTCTTTCTTGACCGGATATGGCGAGCGCGCGACACCGTGGCTTGCGGCGTTTGAGATCGAGAAGTTGTTGTATGAGATTCGCTACGAGGCAGCCAACCGTCCAGACTGGCTACCCATACCGCTGGCGGCGCTTGGTATCAAGGAGGATTCTGACATCAGCGACGAGTCGACAGCCAAACCCAAGGGCGCGCCGCCCCGCCCCGACCCGGGCCACGACGAATTCGCAGCCGATGTAAAGGCGTTGATCGACGGCAGCCTGCCCGATCCACACCGGTTGTTGGGGTACCACCAGCAGGGGGACGCGTGGGTCGTTCGCGCCTGGCGGCCGGGCGCATCCAAGGTGGCCTATCTGGC
>JBBSNE010000171.1:0-6222 GCA_038232815.1 Euzebyales bacterium
GCTCGACGCCAAGCGCACGATCGTGGGAAGAACGTGCAGCAAGAACTGGACCTGCTGGCGGTCCATGGCATCTTGCATCTGTTGGGTCATGACCACGCCGAGACCGAAGAGCAGGCAGTCATGTTCGGGTTGACCGCTGAGATGCTGACTGGTTTCGCGGGGGCCCGGCGATGACAGTCGAGATCTGGCAGGCGGTCATCGCTGCGCTGTTGATGCTCATCACGGGGTACTTCGCCGCCGCCCGGTCCGCCCTGGATCGCATGACCGTGGCGCGGGCGACCCGGTTGGTGCAGGAGCAACGCGTGGGTGCGCAGAAGGTCGTCGACCTGTTGGAGGATGCCAGCCCCTCATGGTCCGCCCTGACGCTGCTGGTCATCGTTCCGCTGGTCACGTCGGTGGCGCTGGTGACCGAACTGTTGATGGGATGGTTCGCGCCGGCGGCTGCGGTGACCATCTCAGTGCTGATCACGGTTGTCTTGGCCTACGTCGGTGTGGAACTGCTGCCTCGATCAATCGCCTTGCGCCATGCCGAAGCCGTCGCCTGCCGTACCGCCGGCACGGTGAGGGGCGCCGCCGCGTTGCTCCGGCCGGTCACCACGCTGTTGGTGTGGTTGGGGGCTCGGATCGTTCCCGGCGCAGAAGATGGCGCTGAGGCCTTCGTGACCGAAGAGGCCATCCGGGATCTGATCGACGAAGCGGAGGGCCAGTCCATCGAACCCTCCGAACGCGCAATGATCCACTCAATCTTCGAACTGGCTGACACGCTGGTTCGCGAGATCATGGTGCCCCGCCCCGATGTGGTGATGGTGTCGGTCAGCCAGCCCCTGTCGCAGGTCGTCGGGACGATACTGGACCGTGGCTATTCACGTATTCCGGTGCATCGTGGTGATGAACGTGATGACATTGCGGGCATGTTGTATGCCAAGGACGTGCTGAAGCGAATTCATGTCCAAGGCAGCGAAGATGGTGATTGGGAGGATCTGATACGGGCGCCCTACGTCGTGCCGGAACTGAAGAGCGTCGACAGCCTCTTGCGAGAACTACAGGCCGAACAGGTGCACATGGCCATCGTCGTCGACGAGTACGGAGCACTGGCCGGGATCGCCACGATAGAAGATGTGTTGGAGGAGATCGTCGGAGAGATCGTGGACGAATACGACTCCGAGGACACCTTGGTCGAAATTTTGGATCATGACCGGTGGCGGGTCGACGCCCGACTTTCGGTGTCGGATCTGGAGAAGATCTGCGAGACAGACCTACCGGATGACGATTGGGACACCGTGGGTGGGTTGTTGAACGGAATGTTGGGGCATGTGCCTCGTCCCGGTGAGTCCGTTCAGGTGGACGGGGTGCAACTGACCGCCGAACGGGTCAGGGGCCGACGGATCGGCGAGGTGCTGGTCCACCGCATGACGGTCGAGCACGCGGAACCGCTGAGGGAGCCGCTGTCGGTCTCCCCGGGTCACCCTGATGAGTCCTGATCTGGAGGCTCTGCTGGCGCGGGCCACGGACGTTCGCACGCGCGCCTACGCGCCGTACTCAAACTTCCTGGTCGGGGCGGCGTTGCTGACCGAGGACGGCACCGTGTTCGAGGGCTGCAATGTTGAAAACGCGGCGTACCCGGCGACGATTTGTGCCGAACGGGCTGCGTTGGTCTCGGCCGTCGCGGCGGGACACCGTCGGTTCAGCGCCTTGGCGGTGATCGGTTCAGGGGATGGACCGACAACTCCCTGCGGAATTTGCCGTCAGGTCCTGTTCGAATTCGCACCCAACCTGGTGGTCCATGCGGCCGGCGTCGACGGTGCCACGAAGACATTCGCGCTGGCGGCTGATCTGTTGCCGGACGGGTTTGGCCCGCACCGGTTGGCCGCGGAGGGCTGATCACCCTGGGTACCAGTCGGCCACCTTGGCGACGTATTTTGCCCTTATCCTGATGCGCCCCACTGGGTATGATGGGATCAGCATGCTGGGCGACAGCGAAGAGCACCGGCCCTATGAGGACTACGCGGTGCGACACGTCATGGGCAGTCTGGACGAGGCTGAATCGGGCACCTTTCGATCCCACCTCCTGGACTGCGCAGACTGTCGTGCGCGCGTCGGCGAGCTACGGACCATCGCATCGGACCTGGTCGAGGTGGAACGGTCAGAACGTCGAGAACGAGCCGCCCGTCTGGTTGAAACCAAAGAACGGGAGGACGAACCAGACGAGGATCTTGACGACTATGCCTATGGACCCAGCCGGGGGGCAAAGTTGCTGGCGGTCGTGGGAATACTGCTGATCATCTTCCTCAGCGTCTGGAACTTCGTCCTTCGCAGTCACAATTCCAGTCTTCAGGCAGTGGCCAGCGACCTGTTGGAATCTGCGCAGGTCATCAACTTCGGCGAGGCGTGGACCAACGACGTGCTGGCCCCCGGTCATGAAGGCATGGCTCGGACAGAAAACGGGCAGCTGGCCGTCTTGGTCCGCGGGACCGATGATGAGGCCGCCTACACCATCACCGTGTATGACAGCGGGAGCGGCCTGTTGAAGACCGAGCCGGTGACATCAAGCGACCAGGTGGTGCGCTGGTTCGGCGGGCCACTGCGGGCTGAGGTCACCTCGGTGGAGATCACTCAGAACCGCGGCTCGGGCGACACCATCGTCTTCCGAGCCCTGGCTGAATAGGGGCGGCCCACGTTAGTTTGCGGGGGGTCGAAGGGGGGCGGCAGCCCCCCTGGGAAACACCTGGGCTTGCCCACGGGACACTTGGAGTGAGCCGCGTAGCGGCGAAGGACCTTCGCGCGCCGGAGGCGCGTCGTGTCCCGTGGGCGCGGCTGGGATCGAACCAGCGACCTCTCCGGTGTGAGCGGAGCGCTCGTCCCACTGAGCTACGCGCCCGGGAGCAGAGGATGGTAGCGGATCCTCAACCGACCAGCACGTCATCGGCCCGCTTGCGGAGGTCGGTAATCCCCTCCTCAAAGGATTGATAACGCCACAGTGCGCTGCCGCTGATGAACACGTTCGCGCCTGCAGCCGCGGCCCCGGCGATGGTGTCGGGGCCGATGCCGCCGTCGACCTCCAGGTCGATGTCGCGTCTCGACGCCGTGATCATCTGTCGCGCCTGGGCAACCTTGGGTTCCATCGAAGTGAGGTAGGCCTGGCCCCCAAAGCCCGGGTTGACCGTCATCACCAAGATCATGTCGACAAGATCCATGACGTGCTCGAGGTGGGTCAGGGGCGTGGCAGGTGACAACGCCACCCCGACCTTCGCGCCCCAGTCCTTGATCTGTTGATAGGTGCGATGCGGCATCGCCAGGGTCTCGGGATGGCAGATCACCATCTCACAACCCGCCTCTTGGATGTAGCGCTGGATCAGGCCCTCGGGACGGTGGGCCATGACGTGCACTTCGAAGGGGACCTCACACACGGCCCGGGCGGCCGCGATGACCGCCGGGCCGAACGTCAGGTTGGGGACGTAGTGGTCATCCATCACGTCCCACTGCAACCGGTCGGCCCCGGCGGCTTGCAACGCCTGACAATCACGCCCCAGGTACGCGAAATCAGCGGGCAGCACCGACGGGACGATGAGAGCGGGCCCCACCGGTCAGTTCAGCCGCTCGACGATGATGGCCATGCCCTGGCCCCCGCCGATGCACATCGTCTCAAGGCCGATGGTCTTGTCAGCTGTCTGCAGACCGTTCAAAAGGGTGTTCATGATCCTGGCACCGGTCATCCCGAACGGGTGCCCCACCGCGATGGACCCGCCGTTGACGTTCAGGCGGGCCCATTCAACCCCCAACTCCTCAGCCGACGGGATCACCTGGGCGGCGAAGGCCTCGTTGATCTCTACCAGATCGACGTCATCGATCGTCATGCCCGCATGGGCCAGCGCCTGCTTGGACGCCTCGACCGGTCCCAGACCCATGATCTCGGGGTTCAATGCCGTGACCCCGGTGGAGATGATTCGGGCGATGGGTTGCAGTCCCAGTTGTTCGGCCCGGGTGTCGCTCATCACCACGACGGCGGCCGCACCGTCGTTCAGGGGGCAGGCGTTGCCGGCAGTGATGCGTCCGTCGGGGCGAAAGACCGGCTTGAGCTCGGCCAATTTCTCAACCGTCGTCCCGGGACGTGGGCCGTCATCGGCGGTCATCATGGTGCCGTCGGGCAACTCGACCGGGGTGATTTCCCGGTCCCAGAAACCGTTCTTTTGCGACTCCACGGCCCGTTGCTGTGACAGTGCCGCAAATTCGTCCATCCGTTCGCGGGACACGCCCTTGACCAACGCGACGTTCTCGGCGGTTTGGCCCATCGGGATGTAGATGTCGGGCAGTCCGGTCGGTGGCGACCAGTCCGTTGCACCGCTTTCGGCCGTCTTGGCTGTACGTGCTTCTGCATCGGCGAACTTCGGGTTGTGCGGTCCCGAGTCAGATGTCCCGTTTGCAAAACGACTGACCGTCTCGACGCCGGCCGCGACGAACACATCACCCTCCCCTGCTTTGATGGCGTGGGCCGCCATGCGCATGGTCTGCACCGACGAGGCGCAGTACCGGGTGATGGTGGTACCCGGCACGGTCTGCCAGCCCAACAGGGTGGCCACGACGCGGCCCATGTTGAACCCGGACTCACCCCCCGGCAGTCCACAGCCCAGCATCAGGTCCTCAACCTCTTCAGGATCCAGTTCGGGGACCTTGTCCATCGCCGACTGCACAGCGAAGGCCGCCAGGTCATCGGGACGAAAGTCCACCAGCGATCCCTTGTGGGCCCGACCGATGGGGGTACGAGTTGCGGCAACGATGACTGGTTCTGGCATGGTCACTCCTAGAGGCCCGTGCATGCGGTTGTCTCACCGTACGGCACAGGGTGTCGGAATGCCGGGGCATCTGCAATTCCCACCGGCCTGCAGCGGCCGTGGATGCTGTCACCATGGCACAGATGCGTTGCCTCACGAGCCTCCCCGCCATTCACGCCACGATCGTCAAAGGGGCGCTTGAGGCCGAGGGCCTGACCGTGGTCCTTCAAGGCGCGGGGCTTGACACGGTCTACCCGTTGAGTACGGGCACGTGGGCCACCCGGCTGCTGGTTCGCGACGACGAATTCGAGCAGGCGCAGCAGATCCTGGGGGAGTTCGAACGCACCGAGGGGTGACCACCCTGCCCAACCCCGCGTCCCCCGGCCGCCGCTATCCTCGACCGACCAATCGGTGTGACCAAAAGGAGCCCTGCAGTGTCGGATGTGATCAAGGTGTTTGGACCTGACGGTTCCGACGTCAAGGTATCCACCGGCACGACCGCGGGACAGGCGCTGGGCCAGTTGGGCGCCATCAAGGGAATGGTTGTCGCCGCCCGGGTCGATGACCAGCCCGTTGATCTGTCACGACCGTTGCAGCAGGGCGAGACCGTCGCACCCATCCCGGCTGACTCCGACGACGGGCGCTTCATCATCCGCCACTCGGCTGCGCATGTCATGGCCCAGGCGGTGACCGATCTGTTCCCAGGCACCAACTTCGGCATCGGCCCGCCGGTCGACAACGGGTTCTATTACGACTTCGACCCGGCCGAGCCGTTCACTGAGTCCGACCTGAAAAAGATCGAGGGGCGGATGGTACAGATCATCCGTGAGGATCAGCCTTTCGAACGGCTTGAGGTGTCGACCGACGAGGCCCTGAAGGCCTTCCAGGGCAACCCGTACAAGACCGAGATCATCACCGATGGTGAAGCGGCAGCCGACGACCCGACCGCCCCGGCAGCCGAATCCGGCATCACCATCTACCGCAACGACAAGCCTGATGGCGGGTACTGGCAAGACCTGTGCCGGGGCCCGCACGTCCCCACGACCAAGTGGATTCCCGCCTTCACGCTGCAGCGCCTGGCGGGGGCCTACTGGCGCGGCAGCGAGGCCAACCCGATGCTGCAGCGCATCTACGGCACCGCTTGGGAGTCAAAGAAGGCGCTGAAGGCGTTCCAACACCAGCAGGAGGAGGCCCGCAAGCGTGACCATCGCAAGCTTGGCCGTGAACTGGACCTGATCAGCTTTCCAGAAGAACTGGGTGCGGGTCTTGCGGTGTGGCATCCCGACGGGGCGATCGTCCGGCAAGAGATCGAGGACTACATTCGCGCAGAGGTGCGACGGCGGGGCTACCAGCCGGCCTACACCCCGCACATCGGCAAGTCGTTGCTGTGGGAGACCTCCGGGCATCTGGACTTCTATGCCGAGGGGATGTATCCGCCGATGGAGTTGGATCC
>JBBSNE010000172.1:0-6164 GCA_038232815.1 Euzebyales bacterium
AGCGCGCCATAGCAGCTGGGGCCGTCACTGCCGGATTGGTCCTGCTGATACCCCAGGTCGGCGCCTTCGGCGCCATCGTCGCTGCTACTACCAGCGCCGCAACGGCGGTGAGCAGACGGTCATGACGTGGGGACTACTGTTCTTGCTCGCCGTCATCACGATTGCCTCACGGGTGGCACCGATGACCCTGCTGCCGACGCCGACAGGGCGCCTCGCAGAGATCCTGGAGGCCCTTCCGGCCCCGTTGTTCGCCAGTCTTGCGGCCCTTGCGTTGCTAGGTGACGGCAACCGCCCGTCGCCTCCCGCGTTGCTGGCGACCGCCGCGGCCCTGTTGGGCGCGACCCGCCGCTCGCTCGCGCTCACGTTGGTTTGCGGTATCGCTGGATTCTTGCTCGGCCAGGCAGTGACGTCATGACGCCGGGCATTACACCGGACGAGGTCGACGTTCGGCAAAGCGGGTCTGCATCCGCAGACGAGACCTGATCATGGTCCCACTGCAGCCGCGGAGGTGACGAGGACGCCGTCGTCGCGCCTGTAGGTCGGCGTGTCGGTTGAGATCACAACGAGCGCGCCACAGCGTTCGCGGACGACATCGTCGACCTTCGCATGGAGGTTGAGGAGGGTTGCTGCGGCGGCGTCGATGGCGGCTGGGCCGAGTTTGACCTCAAAGGCGACCCAGCGGCCGTTGTGGTCAACCACGACCGCGTCGGTTTCCAGGCCTTTGTTGTCCCGGTAGAACGCAACGTTGGCGCGGTGTAGGTCAGCGTGAACTCTCAGGTCATGCACGACTTGGGATTCAAAGAGGAACCCGAGGGTCTCAATCTCTGGCCCTAGAAGCTGGTCGGGGTCGGTACCCAGCGCCGCGGCGGCCAGGCCGGGATCGCCAAGATGACGTTTGGGGGTCGTGGCGAGACGGACCCGGGAACGCAGACCTGGCTTCCACGCTGGTTGGTCCTCGATGAGAAAGAGCCGACGGAGTGCCCGCACGTAGGACTGGACGGTGGCGTCCGTCAGGGTGTGGTCGCTGCCGAGACGGGCCATCGTTGTCAGTGCTGCGTCTGTTGCGGTGTTTCTTGCCCAGGACCGGATGAAGCGGGTGACAAGGTCGGGGTCGCGTGCGATCCCATCAACCCGCGCGATGTCGACCTCAGCAAGGATGTCGAGATAGTCGGTGTTGGCAGCCATGGCGTCGTCATCAGACAGGCCAAGGGTTACCAAGAGACCGCCGCGGCAGATCCGGGTTGCGAGATCGGGAACGGTGATGCGGCCGTGGTCGCCAGCCTCAGGATGGATGCCGCTGAGGAGATCAGCAAGGCTGACGGGGGCCGGCGATGGAGCCAGTTCGTTGAGTGTGAGAGTGCGCAGTCTGACGGTGACGATTCGCCCCGCCCCCGTGTGGCTGCGTCCAGTGGAGGTGTCGCTGTCGTCGGGGGTCGCTGACCCGGTCAGAATGAATTGGCCCTTGGCGCCGGTATCGTCGATGCGGCCGCGGACGGCGTCCCACAGGCCGGCAACGATCTGATATTCATCGATCAGGCGTGGTGGCGCACCGTCAAGGACAAGCGTGGGGTCAATGGCGGCAGCCGTCCGCATCGCGATGTTGCGATCAAGCATGACTTCGGAGTTGGTAAGTGTTCTTGCCAAAGAGGTCTTGCCGCTGGCCTTAGGACCCTCGATGAGAACCGCTCCACTGCGTCGTAGACGATCAAGGATGGCAGGCGTAACCGTGCGATCAACCCATCGGCCGTGACGTTGCAAAGGTTTCATGCTCAACCCCTCTCATCTTCGATGTCGTGATTGTACTCATCGTGCTATAGTGATCGTACCTTAATAGATATAGTGATGGTACCCATTGGGCGTTGATCCGTTCCTGCCGGGAAGCCGGCACCGCCCTTCGCGGTGCTCACGACGCTGACTGAGATCATCCTCGCGGTCGCGCTGCGCTTTGGTGTGCGCCCGCAACTCGCCGCCCTCGGCGCTCTGCGCTGCTGCTTGGCATCTACGGCACAGCGATAATGATCTCGCTACCGCGGCTGAACAATTCCACTACAACGTCTTCGTGCTGGCTGCCCACATGCTGACGTTGGCAACCTTGGCCACCTCACCCCTGCGCATAAAGCACAACGTTTATCAAGGGTCGAATGCACGGGATCACCTCTAGCCAATAAGGGGAGGACCTTGGCGTGCCGCTGTGTCGAACAGTTGCGCGCGTGCTATGTCGTTGCCGGTGTCGAAGATCTCAATCAACCCGTCAAGCATCGGCTGGGCCGACGGCGGCGCGGTGATCTCCAACAACACGTGATCGTCGCCACGGATGATGTCGAACCCGAAGAACGAGCAGCAGTTTGACTCGGCGCGGACAAACTCACGCACGTGAGGTTCGGCGTCGGCGCTGAAGTACAGGATGACGGCGTCTGTACGGCGTTCGCGGCCCAAAAGGTGTTGTCTGAGCTGCCCTGCCTGGATGGCGCGTTGGGGGGCGTCGGTCGGGTCAAGGGTGCAGACGAGTTCGTCGTGGTCGGGCATGAATGGGTCCTCCTGGGTTGATGGTGACCCCACGGTAAAACCTCAAGCCGACTCGAAGTCAACCATCCCCGATCGACTGCGACCCGCCTGGCACTCGATCCGAGCTGGCGTCCATCCTGTCGTCCTCGCGGGCCGTAGGGCGGAGGTGCTTCACGACCATGCGGAGCACCGCCGCGATCTTCCCGCGGAGCTCCACGTCGCTGACGACGCCGTCTGGGCCGACGGCATCTCGGGGCACGAATAGGCGGACGCACGCGGGTTCGATGACTGCCGCGCCGAGATAGTCCAACACGGTGGACAGCGACGTCTGCGCGAGCTCGCCACGCCCCTCGGGGGAAACGTTGATCCACGCGACCGGCTTGCCGTACATCTCCGGTCCGCCGACCGTCCAGTCGAGCAGATTCTTGAAGCTGCCGGGCAGGGCGCCGGCGTATTCGGGCACACAGAACAGCACGCCGTGCGCTACCGCGATCTCCTCGCGCAGACTCGCCACGACACCGGGCAACGGATCGTGGTCATCATCGGGGTTGAACGCCGGCAGGGCGGCAAGCCGGTCATACACCACGGCGGTCACACCGTGGGGGGCCGTGGCCTGAGCGGTGCGCAGCACGGCGGTGTTGGTCGACCCGCTGCGCGTGCTGCCTGAGATGAGCAAGATCCGGACAGCTGCGGTCACGGTCTGGTCCCTCTACGCATTGGCTCGATGACGCTGCTCCTAGCACTATTTGGGTCGACGCTTGGCAGGGCCGCTAACGACCCTGCTCCGGTCGTGACCGAAAGGATAGGATCTCAAGTCAGCTTGAAGTCAACACAAAGATTTCAGCAGGACCATGACTAAACTTCTTGCGATCGGCGAGGTGGCGCGAGTAGCCGACATGACGCCGTCGACTCTGCGCTACTACGACGAAATCGGCCTGGTCCAGCCCACCAGCCGTGTCAGTGGACAGCGCCGGTACCACCCGGAAGTGCTGCGGCGGCTGCACATCATTGCGGTCTGTCAACGCGCCGGGTTCTCTCTGGAGGAGATTGCACGGTTGCTGGGCGACGGGGGTGACTGGCGTGACGTGGCTCAGAGTAAGTTCGAGGATCTGCACCGACAGATCAAGGAGCTCGAAGAAGCGCAGCAGATCGTGCGGACCGCGCTGGCCTGTGACTGCGCCCGGTTGGACAGCTGCGGACGTACCGCCCACGTCGCCACCAACGAATGCCATACCGCGGACGCCATCGCCGGGACCGAGCTACCGGCGGTTGGCACGCAGGACGAACCACTCGACGATTAAGAAGGCCCGCGCGGGACCACGCCGACTCGACGCTCGGTCGCCACGACCAGCGACCCGAACATCACCTGTGACAATCCCGCCGTGGCGTACCAGAACCCGGCACTGCGAAGGTCCTTCGTCGCCTCGTCGGCTTCGATCGAACCCAGTACCCCGGCCTCGATGACGCTACGCCATGCCTCGGGATACAGCAGCGGGGTCAACAACGTGTGGATGACACCTATGACGATGAGCGAGGTGCCAACCCACGCCCGCCTCGTAGGGGGGGTGCGAACGCGGCGGTGATGTCACTCACCCGGGTGCCTCCGTTTCTGCGGGCGGGCCGGGATTCGATTGTGCGTTGGCTAGCCAGCCACGCTCGATCCATCTCATGAGTGCCGGATAGACGAGCAGATGTCGGAGCGGCTTGATCGCGGCCATGTAGGCAGCGCCGAAGCGGCCGTTGGGCTTGACCAAGACCGCCATCTGGCCGCGGTAGCCGCCGGAGTCATCAGGGACCCAGCCGATGTGCATCACCGAGTGGACGGTGCGGTTGGCGATCTCTGCCGCCCACTCGTCTTTGAGCTGGTACACCGAGGTGAACGGGACCGAGCCAAACTTCGGACCCGACGGTGCGTTACGCAGATCACTTGGTAACCGGTCCTTGAGCGAGGTCACTCTGGCGCCAAGGCCGCCGTCACCGTCGTCCCACCCAAGCAGGGCGCCGATCTTCCATCGGGCCTCCCACAGCAGGCGGACGATAAGTGGAGCACCGTCGGGAAAGTCGTTGTCGGAGACGAACTGCGACACCAGACGAGGAAAGTCGTCTGGGCCACCTGGTGTCGGCAGCGCCCACACGTCCTCGACGTCGAAATCGGCAGTGAGCTCATGGATGCGCCAGGTACGCGAGGTGTGCGCGGTGTTAGGCAGTCTCATGTCTGGATCTCCCCTTTTGGTTGGTTTGGCGGCCCGTGGGCTCACGCGTCTGTGCATCGGTCGAGATGGGAGCGGGCGGCAGACCCAGCACGCCCCGGACCGCTCGTTCGGCAAGCTCGGTGTCATGAGATTGCCCCGCAACTGAGATTCCAACGGCCTCGACGACGCTGACAAATGCGGTTGCGGTTTCCTGGGGCGGAGGTCCGGGAGGGATTGCCCCGCTGCTGCGCCCTGCAGCGATCAATTCAGCGCAGTCGACGACCAGCCCGTCGATGATTTTCGCGACCGCCCGGCCGACCGGATGGTCCTGGCCCAAGAACTCGACTCTGAGCGTTTGCATCACACGCGCTACGTCGCGTCGGCAGTACACGGCGTGGCCTCGGGCCAGCGCTAGCAGCACATCGACCGGCTCGGCCCTGGCGGCAGCTGGGTCACCCACCTCGGCAGTCCACGTCTCATCGACCCACGCCACGACCGCCAACGCGAGATCCTCTTTGTTGGCGAACAGGTGGTACAGCGCTCCGCGTGAATAACCGGCCTCGGCGGCGACTCCCTCCAGCGCCACGTTCGCATATCCGTACCTCGACAGACCCCGCGCCGCGGCCTCCAGCAGGGCGCTGCGGGTGCTGGCCCGCCGGCTCGCCTGCGTCCGGCTGGCATCGTCTGAGACGGCGGCCATCAGTACTCGCCATACAAACATGTCTGTATGTTCAATCATCGAGTGTGGTTGTGCAAATTTGGCCCGCTGATGTGACCCTGACGACAGAGGGTGGGACCACGAACCCGCCGGCCCTGTGCGGTCCGAGGCTCAGCTCGTCAGATTGTCGGCAATGCGGCCCAGCAGCGTGGTAAGCGTGGTGAGCTCGTTGTCGTCGATGTCTGTCAAAAGCTGGCCGTGCACTGCGGCTGAGATCTGGTGGCCTTCGCGGAGTAGGGCACGACCGCTGTCGGTAAGACTGCTGAGGACCTCCCTGCCACTGTCTGGGTTCGGTTTGCGGGTCACGTAGCCGTCGCGGTCCAAATCTTGGAGGACCCTTACCATCGTCTGCGGCGTGACGAATGACCGTCGCGCAAGAGCGGCATTCGTCAACCCGTCGGTCTCGTCGAGGCTAACCAGGGCGGCGTACCGGGACATGGTCAGGTCGGTGCCGACCATGCCTCGCTCCATCGCCGTGCGCAGCTCGTTCTGCGCCCGCTTGAGCAAGTAGCCGACTTGTTCCTCCGTGGGTTGCATGATCATAAGCATACGTATATTCTATTGATATAACCATCAGCATACGAATGATTAGGAGCAACAGATGTCAGGCATCGATTTCGTCGCCCTCCAAGTCCGCGACCCGGAGAGCGCAGCAACGTTTCTTGAAACCCACCTCGGATGGACCCGAACGCCCGAGGGTCCCCCACATGCAATCGTGTTCGCCACCGAGCCCATCCCCGTCGCCGTGC
>JBBSNE010000173.1:0-6078 GCA_038232815.1 Euzebyales bacterium
CCTCATCTTCGTCTCGGTCTTCGGCGTCGGTACCGCCCTGGCCGCCTTTGCCGGGGTGTGGGGAGGCGCGTTCACCGGGTTGCAGCCGGGCACGGAGTTCGACATCTTGCTGCTGGCCCTGGTTGTCGTCGTGGTGGGTGGTCTGGGATCGGTCAGCGGCGCGTTGTTGGCGGCCCTGGTGGTTGGTCTGGTTGACGAATTCGGCAAATGGTTGTTCCCGGCCTATGCGTTGTTCACCCTGTACGCCCCGGTGGCGCTCTTGCTGGCCTTTCGCCCACGCGGGTTTTTTGGGACCGAGGAGGCCGCATGAGCAGCCGACAGGTCACCGTTCGGGTCGCCGCGATGGTCGTGATCGTGGTCGCCGCACTTGCCGTGCCGTTTGTTGCCAGCGCCTTTCACACCGGAATCGCCACACGCATGGCAATCTTCGCGTTGTTCGGACTGGCGTTCAACGTGGTGTTCGGTGCGGGGGGGATGCCCTCCCTCGGGCATGCCGCGTTCTTCGGCGGGGGCGGCTACATCGTCGGGATCGGCTCACTGCGCTATGGACTGGGATTCGGCACCATCCTCGTCTTGGCCCTGCTGGTCGGCGGTCTGCTGGGCATCGTCATGGGATTGCTCACCCTGCGAACGCAAGGTGTCTATTTGCTGTTGTTGACCCTGGCGATCGGCCAGGCGGTCTGGGGCCTGGCTTTCCAACAGGTGCGACTAACGGGCGGCGACAACGGGCTGGCCGGCATTTCAAGAGGCCTGCTTCCCATCGGCGGGCAAAATGTGGCGACCTTCCACTGGGCGGTGGTGGTGTTGGTCGTCTGCTTTGCCGTCCTGTTGTGGTGGTTCCAACGCTCACCAGCCGGCATCGCCATCGTGGCCCATCGTGAGAGTGCCAGCCGACTGGCGGCGCTTGGCTATCGCGTCGGGGCCTACCGGGTGTCTGCCTTCGCGGTGTCCGGCGCGGTGTCGGCGGTCGCAGGCGTGCTGTATGCGATGTCCAACCGCTTCGTCGGTCCCGAGAACCTTGCCTGGCAGACCAGTGCCGAGGTCATGTTGTTGGCCATCGTCGGCGGCGCCACCTATTTCGCCGGTCCGATCATCGGGGCGATCTTGTTGGTCGGCCTCGAGACCTTCGCCATCGGATTCACCGACCGCTGGGTCTCCATCTTGGGCCTGACCTACATCTTGTCGATGCTGTTCTTGCCCGACGGCGTGCTCGGCCTGATCGATCGCTTGAGCCATCGGGGGCGACGTGATGGTGATGCGGCGGCCGACCCGTCCCAGGTCGCCGGTCAACCCACGGTGGCTGCAGCCAGTACCGACGTGGAACCGACGGTACCGCTGTGACCGACACACCAGCCGCGGTTCGAACCGAGGATCTGACGATCACCTTCGGCGGTCTTGCCGCTGTCAACGGGGTGAACCTGGACGTTCCTCAGGGTCAGCGACGGGCGATCATCGGCCCCAACGGGGCCGGTAAGACCACGCTGTTCAATCTGATCGCAGGGCAGCTTCGCCCCACCCGGGGGCGTGTCGTGATCGCGGGCCACGACGTCACCGACCTGCCGGTGCACCAGCGGACCCGCGAGGGTGTCGCTCGGACCTTCCAACTGAGCAACCTGTTCGGGGACATGTCGGTACGCAACAACGTGCGTCTGGCCGTCGCCGGCGTGGACGATTCGGTCCGTCGCACGTTCTGGCGCCCCCTGTCAAGCTTCTCCACAGTCAACCGGCAGGTCGAGGAGTTGTTGGACCGTTGGGGCTTGACGGCGGTTGCCGACGAACGACCCAACGAGCTTGCCTACGGCCAACAACGAATGTTGGAACTGGTGCTGGCAACCGCGGGCAACCCCCGGCTGTTGTTGTTGGACGAGCCGACCGCGGGGGTGTCAAAGAGTGAAGCCGCAACCCTGGCGTCCACGATCGCGGCGTTGCCACGGGACCTGACGATCATCCTGGTCGAACACGACATGGAGGTGGCCATGCGCCTGGCCGATGTGGTCACCGTCATGGTCGACGGTCAGGAACTGACGACTGGGCCCCCGAACGTGGTCAGCGCCGACGAGCGCGTGATCGACGCCTACCTGGGACGGGATGACGAGACCGATGCTGCTTGAGGCGCACGGGCTGACCACCTTCTACGGACCCAGTCAGGTCCTGCACGGCTGCTCCATCGATGTCGCCGACGGTGAGTGTGTGGCGGTGCTGGGACGAAACGGCGTCGGCAAGACCACGCTGGTCCACGCCCTGACGGGACTGATGCCGATCACCGCCGGCAGCGTGCGGTTGGACGGACAGGACCTGACCCACCGCCCGGCCGAAAAACGGCTTGCCGCCGGCCTGACGTTGGTCCCCCAGGGACACCGTGTCTTTCGTTCGTTGACCGTGGCAGAAAACCTGGCCGTCGCCGTACGACAGCAAGACCAGGCGGGCGCATGGCGGACCGATGACGTCCTGCAGCGTTTTCCGATCTTGGACGAACGCGCGGAGCAGTCCGCCGCCAGCCTCAGCGGTGGTCAACAACAGATGCTGGCGGTGGCCCGTGCGTTGCTCGGCAACGGCCGCCTGATGGTGATGGACGAACCCTCCGAGGGGCTTGACCCCCACCGGGTGGCCCTGATCGGCCGGATCCTGGCGGAGCTGAAGGACCGCGGTACCGCGATTCTGCTGATCGAACAACGGGTGGCCTTTGCGTTGAAGGTCGCCGATCGGGTCGCATTCATGGAACGTGGCGAGATCGTTGAAACGGTCTCGGGGGATGAGGTCAGGGCGGATCCTGAGAGTGTCGCTCGCAACCTGGGTCTGATGGTCGGATGAAACCCGCACCCTTTGCCTACCACAAGGCCCAGACCCTTGACCACGCCCTGCAGTTGTTGGCCGAGCACGGCGAGGATGCAAAGCTGTTGGCAGGCGGCCAAAGCCTTGTTGCGTTGATGAACCTGCGCTTGGCACAACCCGAGGTGGTGATCGACATCGATGGGCTGTCCGGGCTGTCCTATGTGTTGCCCACAGAGGGAGGTCTGCGCATCGGAACGCTGACCCGTCACCGTCAACTGGAACGCCACCCCACCGTCCTCGAAGGTTTTGAGTTGCTGCCACATGCTGCGCGCTTCGTGGGACATTATCCCGTTCGGACCCGCGGCACGTTCGGCGGCAGCATCGCCCATGCCGATCCCGCTGCGGAATGGGTGCTGCTGGCCACACTGTTTGACGCCGACATCGTGATCGCGGGCCCATCCGGTGTGCGCAGCGTCCCGGCGTCGTCGTTTTTCCAAGGATTTCTGACCACAGCGTTGCAACCCGACGAGATGGTGGTCGAAGTGCAGTTCGCACAGGGCGTCGGCCGGTCGGCCATCACGGAGTTCTCCAGACGTCACGGGGACTTCGCCGTGGTCTCCGCTACGGTGGGATTCGATCTGGATACCGACGGCCGGGTGTGTGCCCCCCGCATGGCGTTGGGTGGCGTCGCCTCATGCGCCGTCCGGTTGGTCGATGCGGCGACGGCCCTGGACGGGCGACGGCTGACCACCGATGTCGCCGACGAGGTCGCCGCGGTCGCCGCCGCCGAGATCGACGACCCGCCCAGCGACGCCCACGGTGATGCCGCCTACCGACGACACCTGACCCGCACCCTGCTTCGTCGTGCCCTGCTCGAGGCCTGCGATGACCGACGCTGAAACAACCTGGATCGGCGCGCCGCTGCGCCGTGTCGAGGACCGTGCACTGCTGACCGGTACGGCACGCTTCGTCGACGACGTCCACCCCGACGAGATCCACCAGGGTGGGCTGACCGCATGCTTCGTCCGAGCCGACGCCGCGGGGGCTGTCCTGCGGTCGATCACGGTGGATGACGCGCTGGCGCTGCCCGGGGTCGCCGCGGTGCTGACGGCCGCTGATCTGTCGGCCCGTCCGCTGACCGCGATCTTGGATCGCCCCGAGTTCGTCACGACCGATCAACCGCTGCTGGCAGATGAACACATCCGATATGCCGGGGAACCGGTGGCCATGGTGCTTGCCGACAACGCCTACGTGGCCGAGGACGGCGCGGACCGCGTCGCCCTGGATCTGGGGCCCGCCTGCCCGGTGTTGACCTTCGAACAGGCCCTGACGGGCCGTGGGCCGGTGCATCCCGGTGCGCCTGACAACGTCTTGTTGGACGTGGTGCTGCACGACGATGCCCAGATCGCCACCGCGCTGGACTCGGCGGCTGTCGTGATCACCCAGACCTTCGACAGTGGCCGGGTCACCGCCGCCCCGATGGAGCCCCGCGCAACCGTCGCCACCTGGGACGCCCGAGAACAACGGTTGCACGTGTGGACGTCGACCCAGGTCCCACACCTGGTCCGGACCTGCATCGCCCAAGCCCTGGACATCGCCGAAACCCACATCAGGGTCATCGCACCCGACGTGGGAGGAGGGTTCGGGCAAAAGTGCGCGGTGGCCAGGGAAGAGGTCGCGGTGGCGGTGGCGGCCTACCGCCGACGTGGCACGGTTCGCTGGGCCGAAGACCGGCGAGAGAACCTGGCCACCGCATTCCAAGGACATCAGCAGCGCTACGCCATCTCTGCCGGATTCGACACCGAGGGCAAGTTGGTCGCCGTGGATCTGGACATCCTGTGCGACGTCGGGGCCTATTCCTGTTTCCCGTTCAGTTGTGGGGTCGAACCGTTGATGGCGGCGGGGGAGTTCCCCAACGCCTACAAACTGCCCCGTTACCGGGTGCGGACGCGGGCGGTGGCCACGACCAAGGCGCCCATGGCGCCCTACCGGGGTGTCTCGCGACCCCAGATCTGTTTCGTCCTGGAGCGCGTCTTGGACATGGCCGCGGCCGAGTTGGATCTGGACCGTGCAGAGATCCGCCGTCGCAACCTGATCGGTCCCGAGGAGTTTCCCTACGAAGGGATCACCGGGATCACCTATGACGAAGGCAGTTATCTCAAGGCGCTGGAGCTGGCGCTTGAGCACGCCGGGTATGCCGACTGGGCGGATCGTCAGGCGAAGGCCCGATCGCACGGTCGTCTGCTGGGCCTGGGGTTCAGCTGCTTCAACGAACGCACCGGCTACGGCACCCCGACGTTTGCCGCCCGTGGGATGATCGTCACCCCGGGATATGAGACCGCTCGCATGACGATGGACCCCAGCGGCACGGTACAGGTGGCCTTGGGATCAAGTGCCCATGGGCAGGGTCATCGAACCTCCGTGGCACAGGTGGTCGCCGATCAGTTGGGGTTGCATCCTCACGACGTGCGGGTGGTGCAGGGCGACACCGATGCCACACCGTACGGCTGGGGCACCTTCGCAAGCCGTGGGGCAGTGGCATCGGGTGGGGCGGCACAGTTGGCGGGGCAACGACTGGCGGACAAGATTCGACGCATCGCCGCTCACATGATCGAGGCAGCGCCGGACGACGTGGTCCTGCGTGACGGGGTCGTGTCGGTGAAGGGCTCCCCGGATGTGGCAATCGAGGTGACTGAGATCGCTCGGCTGGCGCACCACGAACGGCAGCTGTTGCCCGACGGTGAGGACGCCCGTCTGGAAGCACATGCCGAGTTCGATCCACCGGGCACGTTCTCAAACGCCGCCCACGTGGTCGTGGTCGAAGTCGATCCTGGTACAGGGGGTGTGGAGATCCTTGACTATGTGGTGGCCGAGGACTGCGGCGTGGTCATCAACCCGATCATCGTCGACGGGCAGGTACGGGGCGGGGTGGCACAGGGCATCGCGTGCGCCCTGTACGAAGAGGTGACCTACGAGCCGGACAGCGGCCAGTGCACCTCCTCGACCTTCATCGACTATCTGGTTCCCACGGCCGGCGAGATCCCCTCCATCAAGATCGTGCATCTGCAAACCCCTTCCGCGCACAGCCTCACCGGGGCCAAGGGCATGGGGGAGGGCGGGACGATCGGGGCGCCGGCAGCCATCGCAAACGCGGTGGCCGACGCCATGACGGATAGCGGTGCGATGATCACCAGCCTGCCGATCCGCCCAGCGGACCTGGTGCTGGCGCTGTCCCGGACGGCGGTTGCGTCATGACCGATGTGCACTCCATCGCATTGGAGGTCAACGGGGCTGACCGACAAATCG
>JBBSNE010000174.1:0-6071 GCA_038232815.1 Euzebyales bacterium
ATCTCTCGGTGAACCTTGCGGGGTTGTGAAACGTCTGCTCCGTACAACCCGACCAAGCAAGCCTTCAACACGAATTGGACATCTAGATTGACTGAGGCGCGCTCCTGGAGGGCGGGTGTGATCATGCTCGCCGCGGTGGTCACGATGGCTGTGGTGGTGCGCGTCGATCCAGGCGGTACCCCTCCGGCCCCGCCCCCGGATCCAGCGAAATCCGCTGTCCCGTCGCCAGACGAGGAAAATTCCGCTCTCCCGTCGCCAGGCCAGCCCCCGGCCATCGATCCGTCAGTCCCACGCGAACTGGGCACCTGGGCAGTCGATGTACCCAAGGCCCCTATCGCCACGCCAGCCGAACACGTGGGTGTCTGGACGGGGGAGGCACTGGTGGTGGGATTCGAAGAGGAGGTGGCCGCATTCGACGTGGCCAGCCGCACGTGGCGAAAACTGCCGGACCACCCTCACGGCCACGCCGAGGGTCGTCAGGTCGTATGGACAGGGAGAGAGATAGTGGTGATCGGTGGCGTCAACCAAGCTGAGTGCGACCCTCCGCTTGGGTATCCGACGAGTGCCATGGCACTCGATCCGACGTCTGGCCGATGGCGCACGCTGCCCACTGAACCGGGTATGTCACCGGCGCCCGACGCCCTGATCTGGACCGGGAAAGAGGCCATAGTGCTGCGGGGCGGCATCACGCCCGGCCCCCAGAACGGCGACTACTTCGGTCCTCTCGGCTCTGCGTATGATCCACAAGCAAACACATGGCGCTTCATCCACCCGTTGCATGTGGCCGCGGGGCAGTCAGATGACCTGCCGGACCCCCGTACTCGCGCGGGCGGTCAAGCCATAAACGCCGTGTGGACCGGCCGCCAGGTGGTTGTGTGGGGGACTGGGAAATCCCCACCGTTCGCAGCGGCCTATCACCCTTCGACGGATCTGTGGCAATCGGTGCCATTCCCCGATACGACTGCGGCTCAGGAGGGGATCTGGACAGACGAGCAATTGATCGTGTTCGAGGAGGGGGGCGCACCCTTCGGGTACGTCATCCACCCCGGGGACGACTCGTGGGCTGCATTGCCAGACGTCCCGGGCCTGGAGGATCCTCGGACTTCGATCTACGGCGGCAGTGTGGTCTGGACCGGTGAACGGGTGTTGTTCTACGGCGGCTACAGCCATTCCGCCTTTCTTGCCTGGGAGCCGACCTCATCACGCTGGATCGTCCACAACCCTGACCGGGCCCGTCTGAACGGTGTGGCTGCGTGGACCGGTGACGAACTGCTGCTGTGGGGCGGCTACACCACGACCGGCCCCGATGTCGATGTTGCAATCTGGACGCCCCCGCCCACCGACACCGAGTAAGCCGAGCCTCCGAACAGTGGTGATGCTGGGTCCCAACCCTATTCGCGCTGAAGTGCGACCCAACCCTGTCGGCGGCGATAGCCCATCTACCCTGGCCCCACCATGGACGCCCCAGATCTGGCCAAGCGCCTGACCCTTGACGACCAGGGTTTGATCCCCGCCATCGTCCAACAGCACGACACCGGTGAGGTGCTGATGATGGCCTGGATGACCCCGGACACCCTCGCAGAGACCCTTGACACCGGCCAGACGGTCTTCTGGTCGCGATCGCGAAACGAACGGTGGCCCAAAGGGGCCACCAGTGGCAACGTCCAACGGGTAATTGCGGTCGACATTGACTGCGATGGTGACGTGCTGCTGATTCGGGTGGACCAAGGCGTGGGCGTGGCCTGTCACACGGGTGCCAGGACCTGCTTCCAACCCCTCCTCAGCCCATGAACGACCACCGGCCGAGCGCAGCCGAATACCGGGTCCTGGCCGCAGACCACGTCTTGGTGCCGGTCGTGCGAGAGGTCCTGGCGGACGTGTCCACGCCGGTCAGTGTCTACGGCCGACTGCGGGGGCCGGGGTCGTTCCTGCTGGAATCGGTCGAGCAGGGCGAGCGATGGGGCCGGTACTCCTTCATCGGACTGCAGCCCTTGATCGAACTCCGTGCCCGCCAGGGCCGAATCAACCTCACAGGTGACGTCGACGAATCGGTCCGCGAGGCGGCTCAGACGGGCGATCCCTTGACCACAGCCCAGGCACTGCTGGACTGGTTGAGCGTCCCCGACATGGACGGCCTGCCCCCGCTGTTCGCCGGCCTGGTCGGCTATCTGGGGTGGGATGTCGTCCGCTTCATCGAAAACCTCCCGGACGACACCACCGACGACCTGGGGTGGGACGACGCACGGTTGGTGCTCCCGGGACAGGTCGTCGCGTTCGACCACCTTCGACAGCGCCTGATCGTCGTCACCAACACCCTCCCCGGTGACGATCCGACAACCGCCTACGATGACGCTGTCGCCGCCTCCGAAGCACTAATCGCTTCACTGGCCGAACCGGTCGCTGCTCCCATCATCCCACCACCGCAAACCACCGCCGTGACCGATGCGCAGTCCAACATGACGCCGCAGGCCTACATGGACGCCGTCGAGGCAGCCAAAGAACACATCCGCGCGGGGGATGCCTTCCAGATCGTTCCGTCGCAGCGTTTTTCTCTGGACACCGGGGTCGATCCGCTGGCCGTGCATCGGGTCCTACGGGTGATCAACCCCTCGCCCTACATGTACCTCTTCGACTACGGAGACCTGCAGATCGTTGGCTCGTCGCCCGAAGCGTTGGTCACCGTCAACCAGGGCCAGGCCCAGATCTGGCCGATCGCGGGATCGCAGCCTCGTGGACAAAACGAGGACGAGGACCTGGCTCTGGAACAAAAGTTGCGGCACGACGAGAAGGAGCGCGCTGAGCACGTGATGCTGGTCGACCTGGCTCGCAATGACCTGGGACGGATCTCCAAAACTGGCAGCGTGCTCGTGGAGGACTTCATGTCCGTCGTGCGCTACAGCCACATCATGCATCTGGTGTCTCGCGTCTCGGGGCAGGTTCGTGAGGGTATGAGCGCCATCGACGTGATCCGGGCCACATTTCCGGCGGGCACGCTCAGCGGCGCCCCGAAGGTGCGCGCGATGCAGATCATCGACGATCTGGAGCCGACCAGGCGGGGCATCTATGGGGGCGGGATCGGCTACATCGACCTGGCCGGAAACGCTGATCTGTGCATTGCGATCAGGACGCTTGTGTTCGACGGCGGCCGTGCCTACGTCCAGGCCGGGGCGGGCGTGGTGGCTGACAGCGTCCCGCAGGCGGAATATCAGGAGACGCGGGACAAGGCCATGGCCCTGCTGTCAGCCGTCCGGGCGGCCGAAACCTGGGCGGCAGCCTCGTGACCAGCCGGGCATTGGGACTGCTGACGCTTCTGACATCGGTCCTGCTTTTGGGTGCCACGGCGGCCACATGGTCCAGCGTCACCACGGCCACCATGGTCGACGAGCTGGATCAGGAGGTCGTGATCGAACAGACGACCTCCATCAGCGGGGCAGAACTGGCCGGCGGCCTGCTGCTGATCGCGCTGGTCGCGATGGTCATCGCCGGACTGATGGTGCGCTGGCCGCCCGTGGGACTGACCCTGATCGTGTTGGGTGCCGCCGCGTTGTTCTTGATCTGGCAGGGACGGCCGACCTCCGAGCAGACCACGGCTGCACCCGCCATTGCCGCGATGTGCGGCGCGGCCTACCTGGTACTGGCGGGCATGTCGGTTCGACTTCCCCGCACGTCAAGCACCCCAGCGGTGACCGAGGTTGGCGACGACGCACCCTCCCGCTATACCGTCGAGGCAGTCCGCAACGAAACTGCAGACGACGAATGGAACCTTGCGGTGGCAGACGATGTGAACGAGGACACGCAGTGACGCGTCTGGCCGCATTGGACCTTGGGTCCAACTCCTTTCATCTGCTGGTGGCTGACACCCGGCCTCGGGGTCGCATCAAGCGGATCAAGACGCGCAAGCTGACCATCCGTCTGGGCGAACCGGTCGCGCGGACCGGCAAACTCGGCAAAGAGGCCTATCAACGCGCCGTCGACGCGTTCGAGGAACTGCTGAAGATCGCCGACAAGGAGGGCGCGGAGCAGATCGCTGCCGTCGCAACCGAAGCCCTGCGCACGGCTGAGGACGGATCGTCGTTTCGCACCCAGATGCAGAGGGACCACGACGTCCCCATTCAGTTGCTGAGCGGCCTGGACGAAGCCGCCCTGAGCCTGAAGGGCACTGCCTCGGCGCTGAACCTGGCGGATGATGACGAGGTGCTTGGCCTTGACCTGGGCGGCGGTTCATTCGAAGTGGCGTTGGGCGGCAATGCCAAGATGACCGCAGGGGTGTCTTTGCCATTGGGTGGGGCCAAGCTGTTGGACCACCTCTCCGACCCACCCCGTCTGCATGAGCAAGCGGCATTACACCGCCTGTGCATGGACCTGCTGCAGCCCGCCGCGGAGCAGATCTTGCCGCAACGCCACCACCCGGACCAGCGTTTGAAGGCAATCGGCACTGCTGGCTCGATCCGGGACCTGGGCCGGCTGGGGCTGACGATGATGGGGGGCAGCGCCCCGGACAAGGTCCGCGGGATGATGGTCAGTCGGGACCAACTGGAACTGGCCTACGCCAAACTGTGCTCTGTCGATGCGCATGACCGCATGGACATCAAGTCCATCTCTTCCAAACGTGCTGATCTGCTGCCGGGCGCCGGCGTGGCGGTCCTGGCAGCGATGGAAGCCTTCGACCTGCACGCGATCACCTTGTGTGACTGGGGTCTGCGCGAGGGCGTTCTTTTGGACGTCGTGGCCGGTTGCGAGATCGTGGAGGAAGAAACGGTCGCCCCGCGATGACGGAGGGATTTTTGCGCCAGGCCTGCGCGGAGGCGTTGGACCGGGTTGCAGACGACCGGCGCCGTCGGCCCGATGCTGCAGTGATGGAGCGCGCCCAGGCCACCCCTGCCCCCGCAAGTATGGCGCAGGCCTTGGCCGCAGACGGGGTAGCCGTCATCGCTGAGATCAAGCGGGCCAGCCCGTCGCGCGGCCGCATGAGTGACATCCCCGACCCTGCCGCACTGGCAGTCCTGTACGCCTCAGGTGGCGCTGCAGCCATCAGCGTGCTGACCGAACCAGCCCACTTCGAGGGATCGCTGGACGACCTGATCGCGGTGGCCCAAGCTGTTGACGTGCCGGTGCTGCGTAAGGACTTCACCGTCGATGCCTACCAGGTTTGGCAGGCCCGGGAAGCTGGCGCGGCGGCGGTGCTGTTGATCGTGGCGGCTCTGGACGACGGCAGGCTGACGCGTTTGATGGGCGCGGCGGAACAGGCCGGGCTGGACGCGCTGATCGAAACCCACAGCGAGGGTGACGTGGCCCGCGCGGTCCAGGCCCATCAGCGAGCCGCCGTCGCTGGTCCGTTGATCCTGGGGGTCAACACCCGAGATCTGGCGACGTTGACCGTCGATCGGGACCACTTCGCGCGGATCCGCCAGAACATTGAGGTGCCCGAGGACGTCCTGCTCGTCGCCGAAAGCGGGGTACGGGACGTCGAAGACGTGATGGCCTACGCCGCCGCCGGAGCTGACGCAGTGCTGGTCGGCGAATACGTCGCCACCGCAGTCGATCCGAAGAGCGCCATTGCGGGTCTGTTGGTCAAGTCTCCGACCGATTGATGGCCTTTTGTGCCCCCACTCGTGCGTCCGACACTGACCTGGGCTCAGCAATCGGCCATTGCCCGGAGGGCGCGGCAAAGATCCATGACGCGATCCGGACCCAGCGCGCCGACGCGTTCGGTCAAGTAGCTTCCGCAATCATCGCCACGGTGGCGGCGTCCGCCCAGCCCATTTCCTGCTCGTCCTGGGGTTGTCGGGTATAACCCTCGACGATCTGGCGGCCAACCTCTTGCCGCCGGTAGCTTTCGATCAGCACGCGCAGGGCGCGGCGAACTGCATCCGATCGTGAACCGACCTGCCCCGAGGCCACCAGGTCATCGACCGCGGTCAGCAAGTCGTCCTCAACCCTGGCGACTCGCCGCCCTTCTTGCCGCCCACATCGGCAGAGCCGCCCGGTTGTGCGTACGTTTGACTGGCCCACCAGCCCGGCCGGACGAATGAGGCCATTGATGACCACCGCCTTATCTGAAAACGACCAGA
>JBBSNE010000175.1:0-6066 GCA_038232815.1 Euzebyales bacterium
ACGTCTGACACCGCTCTGGCAATCGTGTTCCTGGACTCTGAAGCGCTGCCCAGCGATGACACCGAGGCCGCCGAGGCCATCGGTCAGGTCGCCGACGTCATCAACACTGTCGAGGTGGAGGGGGTGGACCTGGAACCCTTCGCGTTCGAATTGTTGTTCGGCGAGCAGGATGCGTTTGCCTCTGAGATCGGGCGACTGTTCGGGTTGGCGTTGCTGATCATCGTGTTGATCCTGGCCTTCGTGTACTTCGTCACACCAAAACAAGACGGGTCATGGGGCAGCTCCATCAGACGGACTGCGGCCGACGTGGGCCTGACCATGCTGGTTGTCGTCATGGCAATCATGTGGGTGCAGGGCGCGGCCGGACTGTTGGGCCCGGGGGTGCTGGGGATCATCGGTCCCGCCTCAGAGCTGGTGCAGATCCTGCCGGTGCTACTGATCGGGCTGGGCGTCGACTACGGCATCCACCTGACCTCCCGCTACCGGGACGAGGTCAGGGACAGGTCGGTTCCCGACGCCATCGACCGCGCCACCGCGACGGTTGGGATCGCCCTGATCCTTGCCACCATCACCACCGCCGTGGGGTTCTTGACCAACGTGGTCAGCCCCGTCCCCGCACTGAAGGACTTCGGGATCCTGGCGGCTGTCGGCATCATCGCGGCGTTTGTCTTGATGCTGACGGTCTTTCCCGCTGCCCGACTGCTGCTTGACCGACGTGCCGAAGCCAAGGGGGTGTTGCCGCGCCAGACCATGTCACAGACCAGTGAGGGCGTACTGCCCAAGATCATGGGCAAGCTTGCGGTGTTGGCCGAGAAGGCGGCTGTCTTCACACTGGTGCTGACCGTCGGGGTCGGCGGCGTCTTGGGTGCGATCGGTCTGGCCAACGTGTCGACGGAGTTCAGCTTCACCGACTTCCTCCCAAAGGACAGCCCGCTGGTCGTCACCTTCAACACCATCGTCGAGCAGTTCGGGGGTGGGTTCGGTGAGACCTCCACCGTCGTGATCGAGGGGCCGGTGGATGCGGACACGCACAACGCCATGGTCGCTGCGAACGAGGACCTGGCAGCCGTCGACGATGTCATGACCTTCGGCCCAAACGCTGCCGCAGCGTCCCCCGTCAGTGTCTTGGGTCAGGTCCTGTTGTCCTTGGCCCCCGATCAGGCCGAGTCCCCGGTCGGTGGACTGGCCGAACCCGTCGACCCCGCCCTGGCAGGTCAGGTCGCCGCCATGGTCGAACCGGGCGGCCTGCGGGTGCCCGACGACACCGATGTGTCGCAGCTGTATGACTTGCTGTTGCAGGCCGCCCCCACCGAGGCAGGACAGGTCATCGCCCCTGAGGACGACGTGTTTCTGTTCACCATCCAGACCGAGGCCGGCGAGCAGGGCGCAGAGGCGTTGGCGGACAACCTGAACGCCACGTTCGAACCCGTCGCGCAGTCGGTGGGGCCTGACGGCTCGGTGGTTGCCACCTCTGACAACATCATCACCACCCGCATCACGTCGTCGTTGCGTGATTCCCAACTGCAGTCACTGTTGATCACCGTGCTGGCCGCCATGCTGCTGCTGGTCATCACCTATTGGGTGACCCAACGGCGACCGTTCCTGGGGTTCATCACCATCGCGCCGGTTGCCCTGATCGTGCTGTGGACCTTTGCCGCCATGGCCGCCACCGACATCCCTGTCGGTCCGGTCACTGCGACCATCGCGGCGCTTGCGGTCGGCATCGGCGTGCCCTACACGATCCACGTCACCAACCGCTGGACCGAGGACCGACGCAACTACGCAACCCCAGAACAGGCGATCCGGTCGACGGTGTCCCACACGGGTGGGGCGTTGGCCGGATCGGCGTTCACCACCATGGCCGGGTTCGGGATTCTGATGACCTCGTCATTGACGCCGTTCCAGCAGTTCGGGCAAGTCACCGTCTACGCGATCGGATTTGCGCTGCTCGCCGCCACCGTGGTGTTGCCGTCGATGCTGGTGTTGTACGACCGCTTTCGCCGCCGGCGTGGCGACGATCCCTTCGCCACCGGAACCGGTCGCGCACCGCAGGGGGAGAAGGCCGCGGTTGTGCCCGATCCCGATGTGGTCCGGGCGGGTCAAGCCTGATCGTCGGCAGGCGCCCCTGTCGGAAACGGCGGGGGGCGCCGCCCTGTCCAGGCAGTGTCGTCGGCCACCTGCAACACCATGTGGGTGACCATCTCGGGCGACATCTCAAGAAGGCGCCACACCTCGACGGCATTTCCCAGGTCAGAGGTCCAGCGGCACAACACCTCGTCGTCGTCTCGGTCGACTTCGACCAGCAGCTCCCGCTTGGGGGACATCTGCCGGGTCTTCATGCGTGCCACGAACTCCTCGCCCGACTCGGTCCAGCCACTTCTGACGATGAATGAGTTGGGTGCCGACGCCTTCAACTGGTCGGCCACGTCCTTCAGATGATCGGCAAGTTCGGCGTGCCGATCGCGTCGCGCCTGGCTGATCGCAGCGGCCGCCTCTTGCTCCTCCTGACGGATCCGGTCCATCTCCGCCTCGGCATCCTTGCGACGCTTGGCCAGTTCTTCGTTCTCGGCCAGTCGTTGGTCGAGGGCATCAGAAAAATCGGTCACGCCTGTGCTCCTGCAGATGGGTCGTGGGACGGGACTGCCACTGTAGGGCTGTCGGCTCATAGACTGCCGCTCCTTAGACTGTACAGCCATCGCCATGATCCCCGAAGGGCCCACGCTGTGAGCACCGAGTTTGCTGGACTACCTGATACCCAGGAGCGGCTGAGTGCAGCCGGCTACCTGCCGTCAGTGTCCATAGCGACGACCACGTACCTTGCCGATCGCCTGTCCAAACCGCTGCTGGTCGAGGGGCCGGCCGGGGTCGGCAAGACCGAGTTGGCCAAGGCCGTGGCCACCGCAAAGGACGCCCGGCTGGTGCGTCTGCAGTGTTATGAGGGGCTGGATGAGGCCAAGGCGTTGTATGAGTGGAACTACTCCAAACAACTGCTGCGGATCCAGGCAGCCTCTGGTGGGCGGGCGTGGGAGGAAGCCCACGACGACATCTTCAGCCGTGAGTACCTGCTGACCCGCCCGCTGCTTGAGGCCATCAGCGTCGACACCCCGACCGTGCTGTTGATCGATGAGATCGACAAGGTCGACTTTGAGTTCGAGGCGCTGCTGCTTGAGATCCTCAGTGACTTCCAAGTCACCATCCCGGAGCTTGGCACCGTGGCGGCAGTGCATCAGCCGTACGTGGTGCTGACCTCCAACTCCACCCGGGAGCTGTCCGAGGCGCTGAAGCGCCGTTGTCTGTTCCTGCACATGGACTATCCCGACATCGAACGGGAGAAGGCCATCGTGCTGTCGCGGGTGCCCCAGGTGCCTGAGCAGTTGGCCGACCAGTTGGTGCGGGTGGTCCGCAGCCTGCGCGGGCTGGAACTCAAGAAAAGCCCGTCGATCGCTGAGACGCTGGACTGGGCCCGGACCCTTCTGGCGCTGGGCTATGACACGATGAATGCAGAGATCGCGGCCTCGACGTTGAACGTCGTGCTGAAATACCAAGCCGATCTGGAGAAGGCCCACAAGCACCTGTCGGTCCCTCCGGATCCCTCGCTTAACTGACCGATGACCGCAATCACACCGCCCGACCCGTCCCTCAAGGGTTTGCAGGCCCGTCTGCTGGACTTCCACCATGCGCTGCGTGACGCTGGGGTCCCGGTGGCGATCAGCGACGGGATGGACGCGATGCAGGCTGCCACCGTGGTCAACCTGTTGGACCGGGCGGTCCTGCGAGAGGCCTTGGCCGCGACCCTGACCTCGTCGGCATCGCACCGGATGGCGTTCGACACCCTGTTCGACATCTACTTCCCCCGAACCCATGAGCTAGAGGGTGAAGGGGCGCCGGGGGAGGACCCCGCTGCGGACCGGCCCCAGGTTCGCGACCCCATGGATTTCCTGAGCGACCTGATCCAACGGCTGTTGGAGGGGGATGAGGGGACGCTTCGCCGTATGGCGCAAGAGGCGGTCGCCCAGTTCGGCCGGGTGGAGAATGCGGACGGCTCCACCAGTTACTTCGCCTATCGCGTCTACCGGCATTTCAACCTACGAGGGCTGTTACGGCGGTTGATGCAGGAGTCGGGGCTTGAGGACGACGATGACCTGGTTGCACGACTGGCCGCCGATGAGTTCGCGGCGCGGCTGGGCCGGTTTCGTGAGGAGATCGATGCCGAGATCCGCCGTCGTCAGGTCGAAAGCCGTGGCCCAGAGGCCATTGCCAAACGTGCGGTCCGTCCCCTCCCCGAGGACGTGGACTTTTTCTCCATCACCGCCGATGAGCAAGCCCACATGCGCCGTGCGGTCAGGCCTTTGGCCCGGAAGCTTGCCACCCGCTTGGCTGTCAAACGCAAACGTGCCCGGGATGGGGCGTTTGACATCAGGCGGACCTTGCGGCGGGCGCTGAGCACCGGCGGGGTGCCGATCGATCCGGCCTTCCGGTCGAAGAAGATCCACCGGCCCGAGCTGGTGTTGATCTGTGATGTGTCCGGCTCCGTGGCCGCGTTCGCCAAGTTCACGTTGATGTTCACCCACGCTCTGCAGGGACAGTTCTCACGGGTTCGCTCGTTTGCGTTCATCGATACCGTCGATGAGGTGACCCACCTGTTCGCCGACGGCGATTTCGGGACGGGGATGGCCCGGATGACCCAGGAGGCCGATCTGGTGTGGCTGGATGGCCACTCTGACTACGGCCATGCCTTTGAGGTGTTCGCCCGACGCTACCGGCAGGCCCTGACCCCTCGAACGACGGTCTTGGTGCTGGGCGATGCCCGTAACAACTACCGGGCAGCCAACACCTGGGCGTTGAAGGAGATCGGGGACCACAGCAAGCGCATGTTCTGGCTGAACCCCGAACCGGCCGGGCAGTGGGACTCGGGTGACTCGATTGCCCTGGACTACGCCCGGGTCTGTGACCAGATGGTGGAGTGCCGCAACCTGGGCCAATTGGCCTCTTTCATCGAACAGGTGGCCTGACCCACGGGATCAAGGTGGATGGTTAGACTCTGCGGTCAATGGCGCACCGGTTAGGGATCATGGGCGGCACCTTTGACCCCGTACACATGGGGCACCTGGTGACCGCCGAGCAGGCGCGTGTCGACGTCGGTCTGGACGAGGTCGTCTTCGTCCCCGCCGGGGCACCCTGGCAGAAGAGCGGTCGGGACCACGTGACCCCTGCCGAACACCGCTACCTGATGACGGTATTGGCCACCGCGGCCAACCCCAACTTCAGCGTCAGCCGGATCGAGATCGACCGTGACGGGCCGACCTACACCGTCGAGACGTTGCGAGCGCTACGGTCGAACTTGGACGGCACCGAGCTGTTCTTCATCACCGGTGCCGATGCGATCCTGAACATCTTGACCTGGAAGGATGCGGCCGAGGCGTTGGAGCTGGCGTCCTTCGTGGCCGCTACCCGCCCCGGCCATGATCTGGCCAAGCTCGAGGAACAGGACGTGACCGCCCAGGTCATCCGCTTGGACGTTCCCGCCCTGGCGATCTCGTCCAGTGACGTCAGGGCCCGGTTCCGTGCCGGGCGCCCGGTGCGCTACCTGATCCCAAAAGAAGTGGAGGAGTTCGCCCGCAAACACGGGCTGTACGGCACCAGTGGGGAGGGGTTGTCTGCAGCCGAGGTGACCGGGGGCTGACAGCCCTCCGTGACCTCGGTACGATCCTTGTCAAGCCGACTACTGCGCTTGGGACGCCTTGCCACCTTCCACGAACAGCACCACCGATTCAACCGTCGACCTGGAAACCATTCGGGATCAGGTCGTGACGGGCGCAGCCGCCGCCAGCAGCAAGAACGCGACCGACGTGGTGATCTTGGAGGTGGGACCTCTGGTCGGGATCACCGATTTCTTCTTGTTGTTGTCAACCGCCAACGACCGACAGTTGCGAGCTGCGGTCGAGGAGGTGGAGGCACGGGTGAAGGCAGACCACGGTCGCAAGCCGCTGGGTCGGGAGGGGTCGTCGGCAGCCGGGTGGGTCGTCTTGGACTACGGCGACTTCGTGGTCCACGCGTTCACCGCCG
>JBBSNE010000176.1:0-6065 GCA_038232815.1 Euzebyales bacterium
GCCAGCAGGTTCATCCAGCGCTTGGTGGTGACGACCTCCCAGAGGTAGCTGCCGCTCGTGACCCCGTTGGCCTCGGTCAACCGCCACGAGCCCCACCCCCTCACGTCGCCCTCCACGATCACGTCCAACCGTGTCGGCGGCTCGATGTGTTCGGTGATGAACTGGACCCCAATGACATATCCCATCGGTGCTCGCAGGATCGCGGCGACCGATCGGCCCGTCCCGTCGGGTCCGCCACCGTCAGCCACCACCACGGTCTCGGCAGCCGGCCATTTCGACGCCCATTGATCCAGATGCGAAAGTGTTTCAAATACGGCCGGTTGTGGGGCCGGGATCGAAAAGGTGGTTACAAACCGGTACGGGGTCAACATCTGCGCTCCCTTCACTCTCGACCGGAATAGCATAACGGACGCCTTTCAGCAGTTCGATACGGCACCGGTGGCAGGTGGGGTCTCACACAAGGAACTGGGTGCCGCCGGCCACCGACAAGATGTTGGCCACCACGAACGCTGCGGCCATCCCGAAGGCAACCATGGCCCCGCGACGATTCTCAAGCGCCATCACCGTGACCAATCCGAACAATGCAACACTTGACGCACGCTGGGCCGAGGCCAGGAATCCGGATCCATCGAACAGGGCAGAGAAGATCTCAATCGGTCCCAACGCCAGCGTGATCACTGGGGCCCAGACCCACCAACGCTCCCCCATGCCGGACTGGGGCAGCCGCTGTTCAGCGAACCAGAACATCCCGGCCAGTCCCACGGCGGGCAGCAGCGCCCAGATCGGCTGACCACCGAGCATCAGCAGCAGGGTTGCCACCACAGCCGTGCCGGCACAGGCAATCCCGGCCTGGCGCACCAACGTCTGCTGGCTTTGGCTGATCGGACGGAAGGCGTACTCCGCGCGGCGGTACAAAAACACCGCCAGGATGGCAAGCGACCCCCAACGTGCGATCACTCCCAGAAAACCGACCAGCCCGATACCGCTGAAGACAGCGGCGATTTGCCCACCACCCAGTACCTCGCCGACCGCCAGGGCCGCGGCGAACACCAAGGCGATCGTGACCCCCAACGTAAAAGACGTCCCACCACCGCTGAACAGGCTGTCGAAGGATTCCTCGCGATAGCGCAACAAGAACAGCGGCATGCCGGCGATCAACAGCACTGGGACCAGCACCGTGACGACAAATTGCATCGGGGTGTTTGCAAACAGACCCGGCACCGCACTGATCAGCAGGCTCAGCAAGGACGGACCGATCACGTAGGCCGCCGCGGCCAAGAAGAAGTCGCTACGGGCGTCGTCAGTGGAGAGGTACATCTGCGGGCAGGGTAGCGGTTGCGCTGGCATGCGATGCTTGGGGCATGAGTCAGGCGTCTGCGTCCATCGTCGTCATCGGCGATGAGATCCTTGGAGGGTTCGTCCACGACACCAACTCACATTGGCTTGCGACGCGCTTGCAGACGCTGGGGATCCCGTTGGACCGGGTCCAGACCGTCCCCGACACGTTGACGGCCATCGAGGAGGGGCTGCGGCTGGAACTCAACCGTGGCGGGCCACGGCTGATCATGACCTCCGGCGGCATCGGCTCGACTCCTGACGACCTGACCATGGAGGGGGTCGCCATCACCCTGGGAACGGGCCTTGAGGTCAACGAGGAAATCGACGAACGGATCACCCAGGCGCTCGAATGGACGGCACGCCAGGGGGTGACGGTGACCGAGGCGCATGAACGATCAATGCGGCGAATGGCCAAGGTGCCGAAGGGGTCCTACCTACTGCCGGGGGCAAAGGGTGTGGCACCTGGGGTGGCGGTCGACGTGGACGGTGGACTGGATGATGGCGGGGCCACGATCGTGATCCTGCCGGGCATCCCCAGCGAGTTGAAACGGATCTTCGACCAGGGAATCGTCCCGGATCTGCTGGTCGGCGTGGGGGTCCCTCAACACGTCGTCGAGCTGACCCACCCCTATCCCGAATCCACCTTGAACCCGCTGTTCGATCAGTTGGTCACCGACTACGCCGACGTCCATCTGGGTTCGTATCCGGGCAGCCCCTGCATCGTTCGCCTCAAGGGCACAAAAGACCGGGTGGAGGAGGCGCGCCGCATGGTCGAAGACTACCTGGGCTCCCTCGAGGGGGATCCCGCCAGTGCCCGCCTGCGCCAAGCCTGGGCCGCCCGCTGGGATGACCGGGAGGAATAGCGGGGAAGTGTGGACACGGCAGGGTCACAGGTGCTCGGTAGCCTTTGATCTCGATGTCTGGATCCGCCGAGCGCCACGTCATGTTCCTACATGCCCACCCTGACGACGAGTCGTCCAAGGGTGCCGGGACCATGGCCAAGTACGCCAAGGAGGGATTTCGGGTGAGCGTCCTGACCTTCACCGACGGCGGCAAGGGCGACATCTTGAACCCGGCCATGGCCGACGAGCCGGGGATCACCGACAACCTGATTGAGATTCGCCAACAAGAACTGGCTGAGGCGCTCCGCATCCTCGGGGTCACCGACCATTTCGACATCGGCTATCCCGACTCGGGGTATGTCAAGGATTTCGTCGGCGACGGTCGCACCCCCTCTGCCGACCTGGCCGACGACTGCTTCTACAACGCCCCGATGTCCGAGATCGTCGCCCGGGCGGTGCCGGCCATCCGCCAGTCCCGGCCGCAGGTCCTGGTGACCTATGACGAGAAGGGGGGCTACCCCCACCCCGATCACATCCGGACCCACACCGCGACCATGGCGTTGTGGCGTGCCGCCGCTGACCCGGCGTTCATGCCCGAGGCAGGCCCGGCCTGGCGTGCCTCCAAGATCTACTACCAGATGAGCTTCAACTACCGCCGCCTGTCCACCTTGCATCAAGCCTGTCAGGAACGGGGCATCGAGACCCCGTTCAGCGAGTGGCTGGAGAAGTGGGACACCTCCAAGCCCGAACGGTTGACCACCTCGATTGACGTGGCCGATCACCTGGCGGCGCGTAGTGCGGCCTTGATCGCCCACCGCACCCAGGTGGACCCCGAAGGGGCATGGTTCTCCATCCCCGATGACCTGATCCGTGAGGTCTACCCCTGGGAGGATTTTCGGCTGGCCTTCTCCGAGATCGTCACCTCTCGGCCGGAAAGCGACCTGTTCGCCGGACTTTGAGCCGTCAGGTCAGCCCAGGTCCGCCAGCACATAGAACAGGCAGTCGCGTCTGGTTTGCTGCCGGGTCCGGGTCATCATCGCCGGGATGATGTCGCGGGTCAGGGTCACCGCTCCGTCGGCGTCGATCTGCAGAAAGGCCTGGGTCGCGTCGGTTCCGGCATCATCGATCACGAACAGCGGCAGATCGCTGCCGGGCAGTGTCCGGCCGATCAAGGTGCCAGCAGGCAAATGGCCGAAGTTGGCATCGTCCAATCCCTGAACGATTTCGAAGTCGACGTCGACGTCGGTGTCAGCGCCGAAGTCAAACGACACCTCCGGTCGCACCTCCACGCGATACCTGACCTCCAACATCCGGTCCGGCGCTCCTGCCCCCGCAAATGACTCCACCGCCATGAAGCGCTCGATCACGTGACGGGCCACACCGACGTGGGAGGGCACACCGGCCAGACCGCACTCCACCGCCACCGCCGGACAGACGTCTTGCAACGCCTGCATCAAGGTGTGCTGCTGGGTACCCCACAACAATCCGATCTGTGCCAGGGTCGCGGCCAGGCCACTGCTGGCCTGATCGGGATGCGGGATGATCGCGTACAACGGGTTGTCGCCGGTGTTGTTGTGCAGGTCAACCGTCGCCTCCAACGGCGCGGCAGTCACGATCTGCAAGACCTGTTTGGCACACAGACGCATGCGGGTGGTCGCCGGTTCGATTCCCCAGACCCGGTTGAAGTCCTCCTGATCGTCCAGGTAGCGGTCAGCGAACCAACCGTTCTGGGTTGCGGCCCGGACATTGCCGATGAACATCCACAGGGGCTGGCGGACCACGGGGTGATCGCGCAGCCAAGCGCACAAGGCTCGGAAGCCAGAGTCCTCGTTGCCGTGCAACAGCACCGAGATCATTCGGGCCGCTCCCGATTCGGTGCCCGGGAGAAACAGCAACGCCGGTTTGCCGTCCAGCCGGGTCAACACTTCGGTGTCGGACCCCTCGACCAGATCAAAGACCGCCTGTGCCCCGTCGATGCGGTGGAACAGTGTCGCGGTGTGTTGTGGGATGCCGAGGTCAGTACCCACGGGTCAGTCGACCACCGGCCAGGTGTGGACCGGCTCGCCCACTTCGTGCAGGTCGGCGTACCGGGTGGTCAACGCGACGGCGGCCTCCGTTCGCGACATGCCTTGTTTCTCCGTCATGTGCTGATGGGCCTGGATCTGCCAGGTCGCTCCGTTTCGTCCTGTGGACGCCCGCTGTTCGATGACACCCAGATAGCGGTCGATGTCAGCGCTGTCGATGGACCATTCCTCCAGCCCCTTTTGGGCCAACGGCAGCAGATGGCGCAGCACCAACTCATCGGCGGTGATGGTGCCAAGTTCTGGCCAATGCAGCTCGGCCTTGATTCCAAACCGCGCCGCGCCGAAGAAGTTGTCCTCAGCCGCACGAAAGTCCATCTCGGGCCACAGGGGCGCCTGTGTATCAGCGAGGCCGGCCAACAAGCCGTAGTAGAACACCGTGTTTGCGGTGCAGTCCACCACCGTCGGTCCCGCCGGCAGCACCCGATTTTCGATACGAAGGTGCGGGCGCCCGCCGGCGATGTCATAGACCGGTCGGTTCCAGCGGTAGATCGTGCCGTTGTGAAGGGTCAATTCCTCAAGGCGGGGGATGTCACCGTCGGCCAGCTGCCTGTCGGGGTCGGTCGGCTCGGTGATCGGCAACAGGGAGGGGAAATAGCGCACGTTTTCCTCGAACAGCTCGAATATGCCGCCGGTCAGCCAGTTCTCCCCGAACCAGACCCGCGGCCGCACGCCCTGTTCGGTTAACTCCTCGGTGCGCGTGTCGGTCGCCTGCTGGAACAAGGCAATACGCGTTTCGTGGTGCAGTCGTTTGCCCAGGAAGAACGGTGAGTTGGCGGCCATCGCAACCAAGGGGCCGGACAGCACCTGCGCGGCGTTCCAGTACCGTGAGAAGTCGTCGGGGTCGACCTGCAGATGCAGTTGCATGGAGGTGCAGGCGGCCTCGAACAAAATCGAGTTGGTGACCGTCGACAGGGTTTCGTCCCCCTCGATGTGGATCACCAGGTCCTCACCCCGGGCGTTCAAAATGGCGTCGTTCAGCGCCTTGTAGCGGGGGTTGGCCGACAGGTTCTGTTCGGTGACGTCGAAGTCGGTCAGGGTCGGCAGGATCCCGATCATGATGACCCGGGCATCGAAGTCCCGAGCCTTGTTGGCTGCACGGACCAGGGATTGGCGTAATTCGTCCTCCACCTGGGTGAAACAATCGCCGGCGACCCGTCGGGGCGGCGTGGCGAACTCCATGTTGAATTGGGCCAACTCGGTCTGGAAATCGGGTGAAGCCAGGGCCCCGAGCACTTCGGCGTTGACCGGCAGGACCTGACAGTCGTCGTCGGCCAGGTAGACCTCAAGTTCGACGCCCAGGGTGCGCCGGCCGGTGGAGAACCGCCCGGTATCCATCAACTCGTGCAGCACCCGCAGACAGGTCTTGACCTTCTCCCGGTAGCGGCGCCGGTCCTCACGGGTGAACTGGATGGTCTCGATGTCCCGTCCCACGCAGGGTCCCTCCGGTCTGGTCGTCGCACGCCCCGCAGGGCCGATGGTTTGTGGAAGTGTAGGGAACCGCCGCACCGAACGCGTGACGAACGGTGGGACATCTGCCTACCCGAACATCGACAGTTGCTGTGCCGGGACGGCATGCGGGGGTTGGATTCCAACCCGATGGCCGGTGTGATTTTCACCAGGGCGGGCCCGATCAGGCCATGCGCCTGAGTCAGGGGGGCCGCCCCGACGGCGCCAAGCCGCGCTCTTGGCACGGCGCACGGTTCGAACCAGGGGCTCGGCGACGGGTGCAGGCAAGGCGGAACGGCGGTCGTACAACTCCCGGTAGTGGCCGACCAGTTCGGGGCGCGCTTGTTGGAGCCAC
>JBBSNE010000177.1:0-6024 GCA_038232815.1 Euzebyales bacterium
ACCGCGATCTTCCAGCGCATCGTCAACAACGCGGCCCCCGCTGTACAGGGTGTGATCATCCTGATGGGTCTGTATCTGACCTTCAGCCTCAGCATCTCGCTGGTGGCCAACATCATCAACAGCCGCCTGGCGTTGGACTCAAGATGAGCGGTCCGAGCACACCACTGGAGCGCAGGACCGCGGCCGAGGACAAGCGATGAGTACGATCACCACCGACACACCGGGACCGCAGGACAACCCGATTGTTCCGGAGGCGCCGCCACCCCCGGGGCTTGACGAGGGCCTGTCCGGCCTGATCAAAAAGAACCTGTTCAAGGATGTCAAGAACTCGATCCTGACGATCATCTTCGGCCTGATCCTGCTGTACGTCGCTTACCGAGCAATCGGGTTTGTGTTCTTCAACCAAAAGGTCACCCCGGACGGCGGCACCCGCAGCGGCTGGACAGTCATCCGTGAACCCCTTCGCGCCTACATGGTGGGTACGGGATTCCTCGGCACAGGCATCGGGTTTCCGATGTTGTGGGCGGCCATCTACACCATCGCGTTGGCCCTGGGGTTGGTGTCAGCCAAACTGCCGGGGGACATGTCGCCGCCCATGCGGACCCGGACCAAGCTAGGGATCGTGGCCCCACCCCTGCTGGCCATCGTCGTGCTGCTGAGCATGACCACCACGATCATGCCCACGCTGCTGACCATCGCGATGGCCGTTCCGTTCCTGATCGGACAGTACGGCGCGCGCCTGCTCCCTGAAAGTGTCCTGCATCGCCGCGGGTGGATCCTGGCGGGTCTGGTCGTGCTGGCCTTCCTGCTGGAGACCGATTTCAACCCCGGCAATGTCGATGATTTCGGCGGACTGCTGCTGACCGTCAACGTCGCCTTCATCTCCATCGCCCTGTGTTTCCCCCTGGGCGTGGTCCTGGCGTTGTTGCGGCGGTCCAACTTCGTCCTGCTGAAGCCCCTGGCGATCATCTACATCGAACTGATCCGCGGGGTGCCGCTGATCACGTTGTTGTTCATGGGGCAGTTCGCGCTGGGGTTCTTCTTCCCCACCGGCTTCGACGAACCGCCGGCGGTGATCCGGGCGATCATCATGTTCACCCTGTTCAGCGCAGCCTACGTCGCCGAAATTGTGCGAGGGGGGTTGCAGTCGGTACCCGGCAGCCAGACCGAGGCAGGGCAGGCCGTGGGACTTCGGCCCCTGACCGTCACGCGTCGGATCATCTTGCCGCAAGCGCTTCGCAACTCGATTCCGGCCCTGGTCGGCCAGTTCATCGCCCTGTTGAAGGACACCACCTTGTTGGTGATCATCAGCCAGTTCGACCTGCTGGGTGTCTCGGATCCAATACTTGCCAGCCAGCGATTCCAAAATCAGGGCTACGCGCCCGAGGTCTATGCCTTCGTCGCGTTCATCTTCTGGGTCATGTGTTTTGCCATGTCCCGCGCGTCACAACGACTTGAAACCAAACTGGGAGTGGGTACCCGATGAGCAACATTGAAGACCTCCGCGCCGGAGCGCTTAAACCCGGCGGCACGGGTGAGGCGATCATCACCCTGTCCGACGTCGACAAGTACTTCGGCGACTTCCAGGCCCTCCAGGACATCAACCTGGTTGTTGGCGCCCAAGAGGTGGTCGTGGTCATCGGCCCGTCCGGCTCGGGCAAGTCCACACTGGTCCGCTGTATCAACCATCTGGAGGAACACACCAACGGGACCATCGTCGTGGACGGCGTCCAGTTGGACCAGGACATCCGCAACATCCAGGAGATCCGACGCGAATGCGGCATGGTCTTTCAGTCGTTCAACCTTTTCCCGCACATGACCGTGTTGGAGAACATCACCCTGGCCCCCCGGCAGGTCCGCAAGCAGCCGAAGGCGGAAGCTGAAGAAAACGCGATGCGGTTGTTGGAACTGGTCAAGATCCCCGAGCAGGCCCACAAGCAACCCGGGCAGTTGTCCGGTGGCCAGCAACAGCGCGTGGCGATCGCCCGGGCGTTGGCGATGAAGCCCAAGGTCATGTTGTTCGACGAGCCCACGTCGGCCTTGGACCCCGAAATGATCAAAGAGGTGCTGGACGCGATGCAGGAGTTGGCCAGCTCTGGCATGACCATGATCGTGGTGACCCACGAGATGGGGTTCGCCCGCGCGGTGGCCGACCGGGTCGTGTTCATGGCCGACGGCGAGATCGTGGAGGTCGGCACCCCCGCCCACTTCTTCGACAACCCCCAGGAAGAACGCACCAAACTGTTCTTGTCCCAGATCCTGTAGCAGCCTGCGGCTGAAAGGGCAGGGAGCGCGCAAGAGGTTGTTTCAGCGGTGACTCGTATCATCTGGCGTCGCCCCCTGATCAACCCGGAGCCATTTGTGACCCGCGACCCCCATCTGCCGCCCGACTTCGACGCCGACTATCCGACCGTCGACCCGTTGGCCGACGACACCGTCACCGACCACCACACCTCGATGGAAACGATCGTCGAACTGTGCAAACGTCGCGGGATCATCTTTCAGAGCTCCGAGATCTACGGGGGCCTGCGGGGCGCGTGGGACTACGGGCCCCTGGGTGTGGCCCTGAAGGACAACGTCCGGGCCGCGTGGAAGAAAGACATGTTCCAACTGCGCGATGACGTGGTGCCGCTGGAGGCCTCGATCTTGATGCACCCCGACGTGTGGGAGGCCTCGGGGCACGTCGGTGGGTTCACCGATCCGCTGGTGGAGTGCCGCAACTGCAACAGCCGCCTGCGTGAAGATCAGCTGCCGACCAACAAAGCAGGGGAGGTGTACTGCCCGAACTGTGGCCAGGCCGGCCACTTCACGCAGGCCAAGGCCTTCAACCTGATGTTTCGCACGTTCGTCGGTCCCACCGAGGACACTGAATCCCTGGTGTGGCTTCGTCCCGAAACCGCGCAGGGCATGTTCGTCGACTTCGCTCACGTGCAACTGACCAGCCGCAAGAAGGTCCCCTTCGGCATCGGCCAAATCGGCCGATCGTTCCGTAACGAGATCACACCTCGCAACTTCATCTTCCGCGTGCGCGAGTTCGAGCAGATGGAGATGGAGTTCTTCTGCAAGCCCGGCACGGACGAGCAATGGCACGCCTACTGGATCCGCCAGCGCTACGACTGGTACCGCAACCTGGGCCTGCGCATGGACAACCTGCGGATCCGCCCGCACGCAACCGACGAGCTGAGCCATTACTCCAAGGGCACCGTGGACATCGAGTACCGCTTCCCCATGGGCTGGGGTGAGGTAGAGGGCATCGCCAACCGGGGGGACTTCGATCTGACGCAGCACAAGAAGCACTCGGGCAAGGACCTGTCTTACTTCGACCAGGCCGCCGACGAGCGCTACCTGCCCTACGTCGTCGAGCCAGCCGCCGGTGTGGACCGGATCGCCCTTACTTTTTTGGTTGACGCCTACACCGAGGAGGAGGCGCCGGCGGCCAAGGGCGGGACGGAAACCAGGACGGTTCTACGGTTCCATCCCGACATCGCCCCGATCAAGGTCGCGGTGCTACCGCTGTCGAAGAAGGACACGCTGACCCCGACCGCCCGAGAGGTCAACGACCTGCTGAAACCACACTTCAGCAACGTGGACTATGACGAGGCCGGCCAGATCGGCCGCCGCTACCGCCGTCAGGACGAGGTCGGCACCCCGTTTTGTGTCACCGTCGATTTCGAGACAATCGAGGATGACCGCGCCGTGACGGTCCGTGACCGCGACAGCATGGCCCAGGACCGCATCCCCATCGACAACCTGGTGAGCTACCTGAACGATCGGTTCGTCGCCGCGCGGTCTTGAGCCTGGGTCAGCGCCGGGTGTGTCAGTGCCAGCCGCCCCACCGGCGGTAGGGATCGGGCGGCTCGGAGGATTCGGCAGGGGCCGGCGGGCCGACGTGCAACCGCTGGACATCCTCCTCCAGTCGTTCGGTTCGATCCATGACCTGTGCGATGCCTCGAGCCATCCAGACCACCAATCGCAAGACCGCCCCGGCGATGAACGTCATGACCCAGGCGATGATCGCAAACGGCAGGTTGCCCTGTCGAAACAGTTGCGCGCCAGCCACGACACCCGCCAATCCGGCGACGATGACCAGACCGTCGGCCACTCGAGCGGCAGCAATGAGTTCACGCGATTTCACCGGTTCCACGATGGGACCGATGCTAGGTGCCGACCCGGGTCCGCGATACATTTCTGTGCGTGTCCCCTCCTCGTTCACCCCGAGAACGCACCGAGGAATTGGAACGCGCCAGTCTTTCGGCTTGGGCGACACTGTCGGTGGACACCAAGGGACGCGAACGTCTTGAACCCGACGACCGGTTACGAACCGCCTTCCAGATCGACCGTGACCGGGTCCTGTCCTGCGCATCGTTTGAACGGTTGAACGGCAAGTCCCACGCCGTACTCGGTTCACGGGATGAGGCAAACCGATCCCGTCTGAACCACACCCTTCGCACCACCCGTATCGCGCGAACCTTGTCCCGCGCGTTGCGCCTGAATGAAGATCTGGCCGAGGCCATCGCTGTGGCCTGTGACCTGGGGGCCACCGCCTTTGGACGTGCCGGGACCGATGCCCTGAGCCTGTTCACCGATTCGGCTTTTTTGCACAACCACCAGTCAGTACGTGTCGCGGAGACGTTGGAGCGCAACGGTGACGGTCTGAACCTGACCTGGGAGGTGCGTGACGGCGTTGCCTGCCACACGGTCACCGCGGCCACCCCCGCCACCAGGGAAGGCGAGGTGGTGCGGATCAGCAATCGCATTGCCGCGCTGACGGCCTTGACGCTGGACGGCCTTGCCTGTGGTGCAATCTCGGCCACCGAGATGCCCGACGATGTCGTGGCCGACTGGGGTTCCAACCCCCACAATTGGGCTGGGATCTTCCTGGCCGATGCCGTCGGCGCGTCCACCGACAGCCCCGACATCCGACTGACCGAGGCCACCTGGGCTCGTCTGGACCGTGCCAGCGCCTTCGCCGCGGACCGGATCAGCGCCATTGAAGGCGTGGTGACCGAGCAGGCGCGCGGCAGTCACTGTCTGTCCAGTCTGGTCGTGTTCTACCTGGACCATCCAGGGCGGCTGCCCGCCTCCTTTCGTGCCGTCGAGGACCACACCTTGACCTGGGTCGTCGACTTCGTCTCCTCGCTGTCGGACTCGCGTGCCCTGCAGTTGTTCGATGAACTGTTTTTACCCCACACGGTGGCCGACAGACCGTAGATCGCTCCCGAGATCGCCAGCCGGTCGCCCTAGACTCCAAGGTCCGGGCACAACCGGTGAGGGAGCCAGAACTTGGCCGGACGTATCAACGACGATGACATCCAGACGTTGAAAGAGCGCCTTGACATCGTCGACGTGGTGCAGCCGTACACCGCGTTGAAACGGTCCGGCGGGGGCTTCATGGGTCGTTGCCCCTTCCATGACGAGAAGTCGGCCTCGTTCTCCGTCCAGCCGCAAAAGGGGTTCTACCACTGCTTTGGTTGCGGTGTCGGTGGCGACGCCATCCGCTTCGTCCAAGAAATCGAGGGCTTGAGTTTCACCGAGGCCGTCGAGCGTCTGGCACGCCAATTCGGTGTCACATTGCGGTACCACGAACTTCGTCCGGGGCAGAAGAAGGCGTTGGGCCGTCGCACCCGCATGCTGGAACTGACGGCCGCGGCACAGGAGTTCTATCGCACCCAGTTGGAGGCACCGGCGGGCCAGGCGGCGCGGGACTACCTGGCCGGCCGGGACGTTCCCCCCGGCGCTTGGAAGGTGTTTGGCATCGGCTGGGCTCCGGATGGCTGGAGCGAACTGACCGATCATCTGCTGCGTCAGGGCGCCTCCGCAGAGGATCTGGTCCAAGCCGGGCTTGCCTCCCAGGGGCGAAACGGTCCCGTGGACCGTTTTCGCGCCCGGGTGTTGTTTTCCATACGCGATGCACGCGGCAACGACGTGGTGGCCTTCGGAGGTCGAATCCTGCCGCAAGGTCCCGTGCACACCAAGATCGACGGCACCGCGCCCAAATACATCAACTCTCCAAAGACTGACATC